>CBDTXN010000073.1:0-14021 GCA_965364455.1 uncultured Flavobacteriaceae bacterium | reverse complement strand
CAACCATAATTGTTTGTTACAAATTGGCGGTAGTGACCAATGGGGTAATATTACCACCGGTACTGAGCTTATTCGACGAATTGGAGATGGGAAAGGCTATGCATTAACCTGCCCGTTAATTACCAAGGCAGATGGGACTAAATTCGGAAAGACCGAAGGTGGTAATGTTTGGCTTGACGCTAAAAGGACTTCACCTTATAAATTCTACCAGTACTGGCTAAATACAAGTGACGAGGATGCTGAAAAATATATCAAGATCTTCACTCTTTTAAGTAAGGATGAAATTGATGCTCTGGTTGAAAAACACAGAGAGGCTCCGCATCAAAGAGAATTGCAGAAAGTTCTTGGTAAGGAAGTAACCACAATGGTACATTCTGAAGAAGAGTATGAAAATGCACTTGCGGCCTCAGAAGTTCTTTTCGGGAAAAGTACAGCTGATGATTTTAGAAAACTAGATGAAGGGACTTTCCTGGATGTTTTCGAGGGAGTGCCACAAGCCGAGATTGCTATGAGCGAAATCGAAGAAGGATTGGACATGATAGGAGCACTTTCAGCAAAAACCGGGTTCCTTAATTCCAATGGTGAAGCCAGGAGAGCTTTAAAGGAAAATTCAGTTTCGGTTAATAAAGAAAAGGTAAAGGAGGATTATAAGATCTCAGCTTCAGACCTTATTAGTGGTAAATATGTGATCCTTAATAAAGGGAAAAAGAATACTTATATAATCAAGGCAAATTAAATATTGAATAGCACCATTTCGGTTAGAAACCAGGTTTAAAATTTTTGCGTAAGTATTTTGTACTTCCAGATGAAAAGACCTGAAATCGAAAATATTGTAAGCTATATTATTATCGTAATTGCGATATGTTCAATATTATTTATCGCCATAATCTAATTAACTAATTAGCTATTAGCTGCAGAATACGAAAGCCTTCAGGAGAGATCCTGAAGGCTTCGCAACTAACTAACCAATCTAATATGAAAAATTTTCACTTAGCCACAGAATGCAAACACTTGGGTGTCATTTAACATTCTGCACTATTTGTGTCGTAAAACATTCCAATACTTTACACAAAGTGAAAAAAAATTATAATAAAAGGAGGTTGCATCCTCGAACGTCGCTATTATCAAACCTTCCCAGAATTTCTATACCTTCATTTTTTATTCTTCCCAGGTCCTGAGTAGCGATAAAAGAGCAGGAATTTATGTTGGCAAGATCTATAATATTCAATCCTCCTGTCTTACCTTCCGGAAGCAAGCTTAAAGCGTCTTCAGGATCACGGATAATTACCTGCATCCAGGGAGGACAATCGAAAATTCCCATGCCCGTAGAGTAAGCCTGGGATAGTAATTCTGTCATTCCATATTCACTATGTATATGATCCACTCCAAATCCTTTTTTGAGATGCGCATGTAATTCTTCCCTGATCATTTCCTTTCGCCGGCCTTTCATTCCACCGGTTTCCATGATGATGGTATTTTGCAAATTGAATTGTTTCTTTTCTACAAGGTTAAGTAAGGCGAATGAAACACCAATTAAAAAGACCTTTTTCCCGTTAGAATCAAGACTTATAAGTTTTTCAGAAAGTGAATCCAGATCATCCAGGTAAAAACCACTTTCATGCTGTTTTGAGCTTTTAATAAGATGATCTGCCATGTATATTAGAGAAGAACCTTTACGTTCGAGATAAGAAGGCAATAGAGCCAGAAATATATAATCTGAAGGCTCTCCATAAAACTTTCTAAAGGCATTCATGAAACTCTTTTCGTAAAGACGAAGGTCGGTTACGTGGTGTTTACTAGTACTTGATCCTGTAGTCCCACTACTTGAAAAAGTGATCTGGGGGATCCTTTTATCGCTTAGTATCTTTTTGGTCTTAAAAAATTCTATAGGTAGAAAAGGTATCTGTTCAAGGCTATTTATTCTTCTGGGTTTCCTGTTCAGGAGTGAACAAAAACTTCGATAAATCTCGTTGTTTTTGAATTGATATTCGAAGATCTCAAGAGCTAGATTTTCAAACTCATTATTGTTTGAAATTTCATATATTCTTTTTTCTAGCATGAAGAGGTAGAGTTTTATTCAAAATTAAGGAATAAAAAAAGCCTCTGAAACAGAAGCCAAATAAAAAGTAAATGCCTGAATGTTTATTTTACAACCAGTTTTCTGGTCGCTTTTGCTTTTCCTTCCTGAATTTTAAGGATATAAATACCGGGAGTAAGAGTTGAAACATCCATTTCTCTACCTCTTAATCGCGTTTTATGTACAGGTTTTCCTAATACATTATAGATCTCGATAACCTTATCCTGATTTTTAGTAGTAGAAATATACACCTTTCCTCCGGTAACCGGGTTCGGGTAAATAGATAAACCGTCGATAGGAATTTCAGTTCGTTCCTGAATACGAAGAGATTCCTGAGCGTTTACCGGAGCGGCAACCAACAGGAAACAGAAAAGGAAAAAGGTAAATAAGTACTTTTGCTTCATTCTTCGGGATCGAGGTTTAAACAAACTTACAAATAAAAATTTAAAAAATTCAGGTAAGAATTGAACTAATTGAAAATTTATAAAATAAAAAAAAGGATTGCACGTTGCAATCCTTTTAATTTGGCTAATTATTGATATTCAATTTATTATGAACAAAATGAGTTTTTAGTTTACCCAGTCGAACATGGCTACATCAACAGTAGCTTCAGCATCATATAATGCTTCAAGATCTACTTCTTCACCGTCTACTGTGATACCAGAAATATCTGTTCTGGTGTCATCAGTAATATCTATGATAGTCTCATAACCAGAAAGTGAAAGACCTTCGATCTCGGCACCAGACGTTGCTTTAAACTGAAGTGCAGTTCCGCCAGTTGTAGATACAGCCGTGAAGTTAATGATCTTTGGAGATGCATCTCTCTTATCTGCTTCGATGGCGGTTGAGAAATTTTCTATAGTGTGGTATACATATGTGTTCTCAATTGTTCCACTCCATCCTTCAGTCCAGTCTACAGCGTCATCTTCGTTATTTTCCAGGTAGATGTTCATAACAGAAACAGTTCCCCCAAAGAATTCTACTCCGTCATCAGCTCCATTTACTATTGCGATGTTTTCGATGGTAGTTCCAGCTCCAACTGCATAAAGGGAAAGGCCATTGTATTGAGATTCAGAGTTTATAGAAGCTCCGGCATCTTTTAAGATAAGATAGCTAATAGATCCTGAGTTGTCCTCATCATCTTCACCACCATAAAGAATCCCACCTACTTCAGCAGTAGCATTGATACCTTCATCTGTAGAAGCGTTACCAGCGATCACAAGACCACCCCAGCTTCCAGCCTGGCCAGAAGTAGAAGACATTACCACAGGGTTGTTTTCAGTTCCCTGGATATCTATCATACCACCTTTTTGAACCACGATATAAATACTTGTTGCATCAGTTTCGCTGTCACTCCTAGCGGTGATCTGGGTTCCTGCAGGGATAGTAAGAGTTGCGCCATCGACTACAGAAACGGTTCCGCTAATTACGTATTGGCTGTTTGCCTCACGGGTTCAATTCCCTTCTACTGTAGACGGAAGAACGGATACCTGGCCTCTGTTAGAGATCCAGTCGAACATAGTTACGTCCACAGTTGGGTCACCAGAGTAATCCATGTCAAGATCTGCAGCATCACCATTAAGTATGATCTCTGAAAGGTCTGTTCTGTTATCGTCAGCGATATCTACCGCAGTATCATATCCTGAAAGAGAAAGACCAGTGATCGTTGCGCCAGATACAGACTTAAACTGTAACGCAGTTCCACCGGTTGTAGATACAGCAGTGAAGTTAGAGATCATTGGGTTTCCATTATCTTTATCTGCTTCGATGGCAGTAGAGAAGTTTTCGATAGTATGTAAAACATATACGTTATCTAAAGATCCACTCCATGCCTCTGTCCAGTCTACAGCATCATCTTCGTTATTTTCCAGGTAAAGATTCGAAGCAGAAACAGTTCCTCCAAAAAATTCTACACCATCATCAGATCCGTTGATCAAAGCGACGTTTTGGATAGAAGTTTCAGATCCAACCGCGTAAAGAGAAAGTCCGTTGAACTGAGACTCAGAGTTAATAGAAGCACCGGCATCAGAAAGTACCAGGTAATTAATTGAACCTGAATCATCATTTTCATCTTCACCACCGTAAACGATTCCTCCTACTTCAGCAGTTGCATTAACACCTTCAGAAGTTGGCGCATTACCAGCAATGATCAATCCTCCCCAGGTTCCAGCCTGTCCGTTTGAAGAACGCATGATCACAGGAGCTGAAGCAGTTCCCTGGATTTCTATTTGTCCTCCTTTTTGTACTACGATATATACATTGGTAGCGTCACTTTCATCGGTGTCTGGATTAGCGACTATCTCAGTTCCTGCAGGAATAGTTAAAGTAGCCCCTGTTTCTACTGAAAGTATTCCAGTAAGGTTGTAAGTTTCTGAACCATCAAGAGTCATGTCTTCATTTACAGATCCGTTAAGCTCGAGATCGATCGATGGTCCTCCCGGATCGTTATCGGTAGGGTCGATTGGCTCAATATTGTTGTCGCTGCTACAAGATGTTGCCAGAACTCCTGCAGCAATTGCAAACATTAATGTGAAATTTTTTAAGTTTTTCATAATGTGAATTTTAAAAATCTAAGTTTAAAGTGGTTTATGGTTTAATAAAAATTAGGTTAAAAACTATAGCTTACTCCTAAGCTTAATACAGCTCCACGATCATAAGATCTCACTGTTTGGTTCGTTTCCGGAGCGTTCCCGGAAATTGGTCTAACCGCCTGGTATCTTTCAATTTCAGGATTTAATAAATTTTGTCCTCTGAATTCAAGTTCCCAGTTGTCGTTCAATTCTTTAGACATGATAAGATCAAGGGTTACAAAACCTTTTTCTATGATCTCATCGTTAAATTGAACATCGATCTGGTCCAGTCTTTGGCTTTCAGGGTTACCTAGTGCGAAAATCTTATCTGAAGCATAGGCTCCTACAAGCGTCGCAGTGAAAGGATTTTCCGTTTCTGTTGAAACATTTAAAGAGGCATTGAAGATCCAGTCTGACGCTCCCTGAAGCCCAATTTCATCTTTACCATTGTAGCGGAAGGTTCTGATGAAAGTTCCATTTTCATCATAAACATCTTTAAGATCCTGAGAATGCCACATTCTGGTTACGTTACCCGATACAGCAAGGTCAAGTCCTGCTTCATTTTCGTTCTCGATAACGTTCATTCTCGCTTCAAGCTCAATTCCATAGATATTTGCTTCTTCTCCAGCATTAAAGTATGAGAATACCGGTGCAGAACCTCTTTCTCTGGCTTTGTTGATTGGATCTTTGATATTTTTATAGAAACCTGTAAGCGAGATCACTTCTCCTGAACTTGGAAAGATCTCATACTTAAGATCAAAATTGGTGTTGGTAGATGCTTCCAGGTCTGGATTACCTCTTGTTACCAATCCTGTTTGAGAAACATACTCGAAAGGAGCGATCTCTTTAAATTCAGGCAGCGTAATAGTTCTACTGGCCGCTAGCCTTATGTTTGAATCTTCGTTTGGTGAAAACCTAAAGTTTACACTTGGATAGATATTATCGTAAGATTTGTATACGAAGTTTGGAAGGTTTTGAGGGTAGTTATTTACATCAAAAACCACATCTATATCGTCATTCTGGTATCTAGCTCCAATGTTTAAGTTCCATTTTTTAGTACCATAGTTGAAAAATGCAAAACCAGAGCGTGATTCTAATGTAGCTTCATACCTGTCTGGAGTAAGTACATTAAAAAGCAGAGATCCGTTATTGAAGTTTTCAGTGGTGAAAATACCATCGAAGTTATCTATAGAGGTAGGGTTTACTGTATTGAAGTCTCTTTCTTCAGCTCCAAAGAACTGTGAAAAGAAATCTCTCTGTTTGTTCCTGTAATTTCCTCCTGCCTTAACAAAAACTTTCTTTTCAGTTTCATCATCCTGGATGAAATTATACTGATCCTGAATAAAGGCATTGAATTCAATATCATCTATCTGCTGTACAGATTTTCTTTGCTGGTAAGCATTAGTCTCACCAAGTAAAATAGGATCTGTAGGATGAAGGTTTACTTCATTTCTTATACGGTTTGGCTCATCTGCATCTACCATATTGTAACCAGCAGCCCATTCAAGTTCATTCTTTTCGTCCCAAATATCGTGATAACCGTGCAGCTGATTTACCCAAAGTCTGGTTTGCTTAGTGTTCTGGTCTCTTACGAACTGGCTGAAATCATCGTTTCGGTCACTTTCTTCAAAGACGATACCTTCTCCATTTCTACCTCCTTCAAAAACTTCGTCTGAAACTTTGTTTATGAATAGACTGGTAGCTTTAATCCTGTTGTTATCGTTTATTTCGTAACCAAGATCTAAAAGAGCTGTATTATTATCGGTCTTTTTATAGTTGGTAGCATCGGTAAAACCATCTTCAAAATCGTTGTTACGGTACACCGCGAAAGTTCCCTGGTTATATTCAAAATCTACTGAATTAGATGCGGTGAATAATACTCTTAGGTCACCAAATTCTTTTCCTGCGGTAAGCGCGTATCTACGGTTAATAGGTAAAACGGCCGTTCCTGGATCCCAGCCCTGGTTGTTTAGGGTATAACGTGTTGGGATAGCCTGATCGTAAAAACCGAAATAGACATCTTGTTGGTTTGGAGAAACTTTAAAATCGTTGAACTGACCAACAGCATTAGTGTTAGCACCAAATCTCATTCCAAGGTCCAGTTCGCTATTTCCTCTAAGTTCTCTGGAGGTAATGTCGATACTTCCCGAAGCCTGGTCGGCTGAATTTTCTGCTGAATAGTTCTTGCTTATTGAAATGTTTTGGATTACCCTGGTAGGGAAAAGCCCAAGATCAATGTTCTTGCGTTCAACATCATCTGAAGGGATAGGCAATCCGTTCATAGTTGTATAAAGGTAACGGTCACCAAGACCTCTCACGAAAATGTCTCCGGAAGCCTCACTACTGGTCACCCCGGAAATCTTGGTTGTTGCTGTCGCCGCATCGGAAACTCCCATTTTGGCTAATTCCTGAGCCCCGATGCTTTCCTTGATATCAACTGAATTTTTTTGGTCTATAAGAAGAGCTACCTGTGAATCTCTTCTTGAAACTGTAGTAATTACTACTTCATCTAAAGCAGCTGCACTGGAGCCAAGTTCTGTATTTACTTCAGTAACCTTTCCTGCTTCAACTACAACATTTGGCACTTCAAGTGTTTCATATCCAACAAAGCTGAATACCACTGTATAAGTTCCAGGTTCTAATTTGTCTAATAAGTATATTCCGTCGTAATCTGATGTAGTACCCTTTGAAGAATTTTTTAGTAACACATTGGCAAAAGGTAGGGGCTCACCTGCCATCTCCTTGTCAATAAGTTTTCCGCCAATTGCCCCGGTTGATGTGTCCTGAGCATGCGTTGCTGTTACAATAAAAAGTAATGATAATAATAGGAATCGTTTCATGTTGTTTTTTTGCTATTAAATCTCGCTGCAAATTAACAGCGAAGACATTTGAGGCGTGTTACCTCAGGATTAATCGTTCGTCATTAAAGGGTTAGTTTAATGTTACTAATACGTTAAGGCCTTTATAGTTCAAATTATTGGTTAATTTTAGGGTCTCTAAACCACAGTTAAAATTCATTATGAAGAAAAAAGACATTACGATATTACTGGTAGATGACGAGCCGGATATCCTGGAAATAGTTGGTTATAATCTATCTTCAGAAGGTTATAATGTGATAACTGCAAATAATGGGGCTGAAGGTGTTAAGCTTGCAAAGAAGAATAAGCCACATCTTATCATACTGGACGTAATGATGCCGGAGATGGATGGAATTGAAGCTTGCGAACAGATTAGAAAAATACCAGATCTGGAAGGAACCATAATTACCTTTTTAACTGCTCGTGGTGAGGATTATTCCCAAATGGCAGGTTTTGATGCCGGGGCAGATGACTATATAACCAAGCCCATAAAACCAAAGGTTTTGGTGAGTAAGGTAAAAGCATTATTAAGACGGTATAAAGAGGAAGAAAAATCTTCCAATATCGTAAAGCTGGGAGATATTACCATTAATCGCGAAGAGTACAAGATCATTCAGAATGGTAACGAGATGAACCTTCCAAGAAAAGAATTTGAATTGTTATCACTCTTAGCTTCTAAGCCTGGAAAAGTCTTTAAGCGTGAAGATATTTTAGATAATGTATGGGGTAACGATATTGTTGTAGGAGGCAGAACTATTGATGTTCATATTAGAAAGCTTCGCGAAAAGATAGGTGATGAAAAGATAAAAACCATTAAAGGAGTAGGGTATAAGTTCATTGTTTAATGCCACAAAAATTTAAACGCTCATATCGTTTTGCTTTAAGAACAGCCTTATTTATTAGTATATTCCTTACTATTATTCTGGCCGGCTTTCTGTTTCTTGAGCCCGGCTATATTTGGATTTCCCTGCTGGTTTTTGCTCTTCTTTGTTATGTCTTTTCGTTTCTTATAATTCAATACCGCGTAGAAAGGTTTATTTACCGAAGAATAAAAAAGGTGTATGATAACGTATCATTACTGGATTCTACAACTTTAAGTCCAAATAGGATAACCACAGATATGTCCAGTCTTACCCAGGAAGTAAAGCGATTTGCTGAAGACAAAAAATTGGAGATCGAAACTCTTAAGGTAAGAGAGGCTTATAGAAAAGAGTTTATGGGGAATGTTTCTCATGAATTAAAAACTCCATTATTTACTGTTCAGGGGTATATTCTTACTTTACTTGACGGCGCCCATAAAGACAAGGCGATTAGAAAGAAATACTTGGCCAGGGCAAATAAGGGAGTTGAAAGACTTATTTATATAGTGCAAGACCTGGATATGATCACCAAACTTGAAACAGGTGATCTCCATTTAAGATACGAGACCTTTGATATTGTTGAATTGATCCAGGCTTCTTTTGATCTTCTGGAAATGAAAGCTGCGAAAAAAGAGATCACACTGACCTTTGATACTGAATACGAAGAACCGATTTATGTACGGGCGGACAGAGAAAGAATTCAACAGGTACTTACGAATTTGATTGTTAACTCAATTAAATATGGAAAAAACGGAGGTACGACCGAAATAAGCATCGAGAACCTTATCAAGAGTAAGATCATGGTGAGGGTAACAGATAATGGAGAAGGTATCGAATATGAGAATATTCCGCGTCTATTTGAGCGTTTTTATAGGGTAGATAAAAGTGGTTCGCGTAAGGAAGGTGGCTCAGGTCTCGGGCTTTCTATCGTAAAGCATATTCTAGAAGCCCATGAAGAAAAGATCTATGTGGAAAGTGTTTTTGGTGTAGGTAGTGAATTCTCATTTACTCTCGAAAAAAGCAAAGCAATCCCTGAGGAGAGAGTGCTCCCCGAAATTACCTAGTCCCTGATAATTTTCTATTTTTTCTAGTTCTGAAATAGTAAAGTATTCCTGTTGGCAAAAGGGAGCATAATTAAGTTTCTCCATTCTTTTAGCCATATATTCCTGTTCTTCTTGTCCTGGGGTGGGTATGAAAAAAGCTTTTTTCTCAAGTTTTGCCAGATCCATTAGAGTAGTGTATCCAGACCTGGAAATTACATATCTGCTGGAGTTTATGGCTTTCTCAAGCGATTTTCCAAATAAATAGTTCCTGATGTCAATGTTAGTGTTTTGGTTCTCAATTGGGTTATCTGTAATAACTCCCCGAATGAATAAGACCTTTGATTTGAGATTATTAAATTCCTTTAAAAGTATTGATTCCAGTATGCTTCGTTGAGGTTCCGGTCCGCTTAGCAAAATAAGATAATCATACTTTTGAGGGAGTTCTCTTTTTTCAAATCGTGATAGCAGTCCAATATATTTTGCATTTTCAGGTATTTTGTTAGGATGCCCAAGAAACCCACTTAAGTTTCTTTCGCCCTCATGATCGGGGATCCAGCATTGCTGAAATTTATTGATGTAGCGTTGCTGAATATAACTGCTTATAAAAGTCGTATTCCCACTAAGCACATTGAGCTGATGTGTGATAAAAACATTCTTCTCCAGAGAATCACTTAGCACACCCCAGCGGTTATCTGAAATGATGCCGTCAGGATCATATTTTTTAACCAGTTTTTCTGTTATATCTTTTTCGGTTTTGATGGTCTTGAGGATCTTTGGGGTATCCATCAATAGTTTCCATTTAAGGTTTGAACCTTTCCTGGTGTATTCGATATTATAGGATGGGAGTTCTTCTGAAGGTAAATGCGGGAATTCCTTTTGAAGAAGGGATAAAGCCTGTCCGTCTGAAGCTATGATGGGATCATATCCCTGCGCCTCCAATTCCCTTATAATGGGGATGCATCTTGTCGCGTGGCCAAGTCCCCAGTTAAGCGCAGCCACCAAAATCCTCTTATTTCGCATAATACAAATATATAATGTTCGGCAGGTGGTCTATTTTCTTTAATTTTGCCAAAATATTAAAATTTAGTGGGAAGTAAGAACAAACTCAAGCGCTTTAGGGAAAACGAGAAATTCGAGAACGTTATCCAGCCTTCACGGGAAGAGCTTACGGATAATTTATTCGAATTAAAAGGAGCCTGGAGTCAGGAATTTTTTAAGAACAATCAGCCAATTGTTCTTGAACTTGGCTGCGGTAAAGGTGAGTATACCGTTGAACTGGCCAGGCAAAACCCTGACAAGAATTTCATCGGAATAGATATAAAAGGAGCAAGGTTCTGGCGCGGAGCGAAAACAGCCCTGGAAGAAGGTTTAGATAATGTAGCGTTCATAAGGACGCAAATTGAGTTAATAGAACATGTTTTTGCAGCTAAGGAGGTTAGTGAGATCTGGATCACCTTCCCCGATCCTCAAATAAAATATAAAAGGACCAAACACAGGCTTACGAATACAGAGTTTCTACAGAGATACAAGAATATCCTGAAAGAGGATGGAACTATGCATTTAAAAACAGATTCAGAATTTATGCATGGATATACTCTTGGATTATTACATGGTGAAGGACATGAGATTTTATACGCTCATCATGATATTTATAAAAATGAATATTCACCTAAAGAGGTTACGGGTATCCAGACATTCTATGAAAAACAGTACCTTGAAAAAGGAAAACCAATTACGTATATTCGGTTCAAGATAAAATAAGGGGTATTGGAAGAAACTAAACTTTTCCTGATTACATATTTCGCAGCTTTCATCGGTGTGGTTCCACCAGGATTAGTTAATATGACCGTTGCTAAGACCTGTGTTGAAAAGGGTAAAAAAAGTGGCTTATTTGTAGCTATAGGTGCAGGAATAGTCATCCTTATTCAGGCATTTATTGCCGTTATGCTCGCCAAGTATATTTTTGATCACCCTTTTGTAAGGAAGATGATATTGCGGGCTGGTTTAGTGGTCTTTTGTATTCTGGGTGTTTACTTTTTTATTAAGGCAAGACACAAAAAAGGGGTGAAGCATAACCGGCAAACTGCTAAAGCTCATAGCCTCTTTAAAGGCATGCTTATCGCTGCCCTTAATGTTTTTCCCATTCCTTATTTTGTAGCCATCGCTGGAGCCATGGATATTAGCGGTGGTATGGAATATGACTGGTCATTGATTGTCTCTTTTGCCTTTGCGGCAAGCCTGGGAAGTTTTACTTCCTTATATCTATATGTAGAACTCTTTGATAAGATCGAAAAGAGAGCAGAATCCTTTGCCAAATATTCTAATTACTTCATGGCTTCGCTAATGCTGGTTCTAATTATTATAGCGCTGGTGAGAATATTTAATGCCTGAAAATGAATGATAATTCCGGATTTTTTGAAAGGGTATATGAAGTATGCAGAAAGATTCCAAAAGGAAAGGTAACTTCTTACGGAGCTATTGCCAGGTATCTTGGTGCAGCCAGAAGTGCTCGCATGGTTGGCTGGGCTATGAATTCTTCTCATAATATGGAAGATGTTCCTGCTCACCGGGTGGTAAACCGAAATGGAGTACTTACTGGGAAACATCATTTTGGGGGAACAAATGCCATGCAGCAATTACTGGAAGAAGAAGGAGTAAAGGTGAAGGATCTTCAGATCATAAATTTTCAGCAATATTTCTGGGATCCCATGAAAGAACTTGGCTGATTATTTCAGTTTTGCCAGTATAATTTCCTCTTATTATTCCATAAATCTAAAATCGCTAAATTCTTCGTATTCTTAGGTATTCCACCTATATTTGCATTTAGAATCAGTCTATATAAGCTTAAGAATCTGATTAAAATTCATATATGAAATTAGACAGAAAAGAGATTTTAAAAGCCCTGGAAACCATATCTGTAGCAGGAGAAGGAAGCAATATGGTTGAAAGCGGTGCAGTCCAGAATGTAATGACCTTTGGAGATGAAGTAGTAGTGGACCTTGTACTTGGGACGCCGGCTCTTCACATTAAAAAAAGAGCCGAAGTGGATGTGATGAAGACCATTCATGAAAAGGTATATGAAAAAGCCAAGGTAAAAGTAAATATCAAAGTACAAGCACCGGAGAAGAAACCTGAGATAAAAGGGAAAGCAATTCCGGGAATTAAAAATATCATCGCGGTTGCATCAGGAAAAGGTGGAGTAGGAAAATCTACTGTTACCGCCAACCTTGCTGTAACCCTTGCTAAAATGGGCTTTAAAGTTGGTATCCTTGATGCCGATATCTATGGGCCTTCCGCTCCAATAATGTTCGACGTTGAAGCTGAAAGACCTCTTTCAGTGAATGTAGATGGAAAATCTAAAATGAAGCCGGTTGAAAATTATGGAGTGAAGATCCTTTCAATTGGATTTTTTACCAAGCCGGGTCAGGCAGTAGTATGGAGAGGACCAATGGCGGCAAAGGCATTGAATCAAATGATCTTTGATGCAGATTGGGGCGAACTGGACTTTATGCTGGTAGATCTTCCTCCGGGAACCGGGGATATTCACCTTTCTATCATGCAGTCCCTACCTATTACAGGATCTGTTATTGTTAGTACACCGCAGAATGTGGCTCTTGCAGATGCTAAAAAGGGTGTGGCAATGTTTCAGCAGGAAAGTATAAATGTTCCTGTTCTTGGTATCATAGAGAATATGGCCTACTTTACCCCTGAAGAATTACCTGATAACAAATATTATATTTTTGGACAGGAAGGAGCAAAAAATCTTTCTGAAGACCTTGAGGTGCCATTCCTTGGTGAGATACCATTGGTACAAAGCCTAAGGGAATCTGGAGATATAGGAAGACCTGCTGCTTTGCAAACTGCAACTCCGCTGGAAGCTTCTTTTGAAGATATTACCAGAAATATGGTACAGGAAACCGTAAATAGAAACAAAAATCTGCCGCCAACTGAAGCCATAAAGATTACCACAATGGCTGGATGTAGTGCTGTTAATAAGAAATAAATGACAAGCGAAGAAGTTAAAATTAATGTTGAAAAGGCATTGGCAGAGATCCGTCCGTTTTTAGAAAGCGATGGCGGTAATATTTCTCTGGTTTCAATTGAAGATGATCGCCTGGTAAAGGTTCAGCTTGAAGGTGCATGTGTTGGTTGTACAGTTAACCAGATGACCTTGAAAAGCGGAGTGGAAATGACGATCAAGAAATATGTGCCTCAAATCGAACAGGTAGTAAATATCGAAAGATAATTATTGCCATTTCAAATTGAATTCAAACATGATTAAAACCGATATACTTATCATTGGTGCCGGTCCCACAGGACTTTTTGCTGTATTCGAGGCCGGATTACTGAAATTAAAATGTCACCTTATCGATGCTCTTCCACAACCGGGAGGTCAGTGTTCCGAGATCTATCCAAAGAAACCAATTTATGATATTCCGGGATTTCCCGAAGTATTGGCTGGTGATCTTGTAGATAATTTAATGGAACAAATCAAACCTTTCGAACCTGGTTTTACTTTAGGAGAAAGAGCTGAAACCATAGATAAGCAGGATGACGGGAGTTTTATAGTAACTACCAGTA
Source organism: uncultured Flavobacteriaceae bacterium (assembly GCA_965364455.1). Classification (GTDB taxonomy): domain Bacteria; phylum Bacteroidota; class Bacteroidia; order Flavobacteriales; family Flavobacteriaceae; genus Christiangramia. The sequence goes on along the minus strand of CBDTXN010000073.1, from coordinate 32 downwards.
AAGGTACTAAGCATCACGCTCCGGTAGTTGTG
>CBDTXN010000072.1:0-14054 GCA_965364455.1 uncultured Flavobacteriaceae bacterium | reverse complement strand
TTCAGTAACAATAAAGCCGCCTGCAATATCAAATACTTCAGATGGGTCATACGCCACGTCCAGACCGTTTTCTGGATTAACTATATCATCTCCTGCAAAATCTGCAGAATCTGGATTAATCAGGGAACGTATTGCAGAAGCATGTCTTGCTTCTACAGAAACAATTTTTCCTGCAAGGGTAAGGTAGGTTGCATCTGCAATTCTATCCCCAGCCCCATTATAGGCTCCAACTCCTGTATCTTCTAACGCCATAGCCGTTGCAAGAACTGAGTCTCTGCTGTCAAAATCTATGGAAGAAACATCGAATTCCAGGTCTGGCAAGGTATTCTCTTCTCCCGCTGCTGCAGTTATAGCAGCTTTAAAAAAGTCTCTGTGAATTACCTCGTGATTATATAGATCATCCATCAAATCTTTCTCTTCCTGTGGAGCTCCTGCATAATAACCTCCTGCACGAACCTGAGTATAGAATGCTGCTTCCAGCTGTTCTAAAGCGTAGGCATAGTTTAGAATTCCAACGTCTCCGCTTCCAAGATCAAATACCTCATTTCCTGGATCTGTTGGTTCCATAGGATCTGGGCCTGCAACCTCGCCTCCGGGATTAAATTCCTCTTCGCTACATCCATAAAGTAAAAAGCTTGTTCCGGCAATTCCCAGTCCACTCATTTTAATGAATTTCCTTCTTGAATTGTTTTTCGATTTTTCGGAAGATGTTTCAAGAACATCCACCTTTACTAAGGGTTTTTTCATAATTAAATTTTTAGTTTCACAGAAACATACGGAGAGATATATGCTTTGGTTTTCCTCAAAGCGTTAAGTTTATCTTAAAGCATTTCAATTTGGTAAAGGTTTATGATTTCAGAATATTCTTTTGGTTTCTCTTAAGTTAATTTTTTAACCTCTTCTCTATTCTGCTATAAAAAACGGGAGAAAATGCTAGCTGTAATTTTCTTACTTTTGAAAAAAATTCAGCTTTTTGAAAACATCCCTTTTTACAATATTTCTTCTGCTTATTTCCATTCAGATTCTCGCCCAGACGAATCAGGAAATAAATTATGATTCAGACCGGACTTTAAAGAATGAAGAACGATATCCGGGCGCACTTATCCTTAGTAAGGTAGACAACCAGGTATATTTTGACCATGATGGTATTGAAGTTTGGTGCGATAATGCTGTTTTTTATAAATCTGCCAATTTTTTCAAGGCCTACGGAAACATCAGGATGCAGCAAGGTGACAGCGTAAGAATGACGAGTAATTATGCTGAATATAATGGAAATACCGAATTCGCCTTCGCCAGCGGAAATGTAAGAATGGAGCGCCCACAAACAACACTCGAAACCGACAGCCTATTCTTTGACAGGTTAAAGCAGCAGGCATATTACAGAAGCGGAGGAAAAGTTACCGATACTGCAAGTGTGCTTACCAGTAATATTGGTCGTTATTATATGGAAGAAGATAAGTACAGTTTTATTAATGAGGTGGTTGTCACAAATCCTGAATACACAATTAATTCAGAGCAACTTGATTTTTATTCCGAGACCGGGCATGCTTACTTGTACGGACCTTCCACTATTGTTAGCGAGACAAGTACAGTCTATTGTGAAAGAGGCTTTTATGACACAAGAGCAGACAGAGGATATTTCGTCAAAAATTCCCAGATAAATTACGATAACCGGATCCTTAGAGGTGACAGCCTATATTTTAACCGGGAAAACAGCTTTGCTTCAGCTACGAATAATATCCATGTGATAGACACTATTAATGATAGCAGAGTAACCGGTCATTATGCTGAAGTGTACCGGGATAAGGATTCAGTATTTATAACGAAAAAAGCTCTGGCAGCAAGTCTTCAGGAACGTGACACTTTATTTATACATAGTGATACCATTATGATCACTGGTAAACCTGAAAAAAGGATTATTAGAGGTTTCTATGATGTTAGGATATTTAAAGAAGATGAAACCGGAGAGAACCCTATGAGCGGTCGCAGTGATTCTATTTAATCAGACCAGCAATCTGGACTTACCAAACTTATTAATATAAGCAGCATGGGAAATGGCAAGCCTGTACTCTGGTCTGGAAATAATCAAATGACCGGGGACAGCATTCACTTGCAAAGCAATACCAAAACTGAACAACTCGATTCCATACTGGTTTTCGATACTGCCTTTCTTATACAACCGGACACTATTGAAGGCTACAATCAGTTAAAGGGCAAAGAGCTCACAGGATACTTCAAAGACAACACCCTGGAAAAAGTCGTAATAGATAAGAATACTGAAACACTAAATTACATGCGTAATGAGGAAAATCAGCTTATTGGGATTAATAAAACCCTGGCCAGTTCAGTTGAAATATTATTCGAAGAGCAACAGATAAAGGATATATATTATTATAACCGGGCAGATGGAACGCTTACTCCGGAAAGGGACTTCCCTCCAAATGCAAGACAGTTACAAGGGTTCAATTGGAGAGGTGATGAACAGATATTTTCAAAGGAGGGTCTTTTTGAGGATCAGCCTGAGCCAGAATTGGAAGAAATAGAAGGGCTTTCCCTGCCAGAGAAACCTGAAGAATTCTTTGAAGAAAGAGAGGATGACGATCTTTTGCTGAATGAAAACTCGAGATTAAACCCGAATGTTCTCAAAAATAAAAAAGCTGATAGTCTTAATTTTAAAAATGAAATTCAGCCAGATTCTCTTAAAAGTAATTCAAAGGAAAAGGACAGTTTAATTAAGTCGATTGAACAGAGATAGATTGAAAGAGGATTTTTTAAAATACCAGGCGCAAACAACGCCACATCCGTTGGCTTTAGAAGTTTCTTCTGCCAAAGGCTCTTATATCAAGACTACTGACGGGAAAGAACATCTCGATTTTATCGCAGGAGTTTCGGCTTGTAGTCTTGGACATTCGCACCCCAGGGTAGTTGCCGCCATAAAGGAGCAGGCAGGTAAATACCTTCATGTCATGGTTTACGGTGAATATGCCCAGAAACCGGCATTAGACCTAACCAGGCTCTTGTCTGAGCATTTACCAGACCCACTGAATAAAACCTACCTCGTTAATTCTGGTACAGAGGCGATTGAAGGAGCGATGAAATTAGCCCGAAGAGCAACGGGAAGATCTCAAATTATCGCAGCCAGGAACGCTTATCACGGAAATACCATGGGCTCTTTAAGTCTAATGGATTTCGAGGAAAGGGTAAAGCCTTTCCGGCCCCTTGTAGGTGATATTTCGTTTATTGGTTTTAACAATGAAGAGGAACTTGGTAATATAACTTCAGAAACCGCAGCGGTTATTCTGGAAACAATTCAGGGTGGTGCAGGCTTTATAATGCCGGTTAATGATTACCTGAAGAAGATAAAAAAGAAATGTGAAGAAGTTGGAGCCTTATTGATATTAGATGAGATCCAACCTGGTTTTGGTCGAACCGGGAAACTTTTTGGTTTCGAAAACTTCGATGTTGTCCCAGACATTGTAGCCTTGGGCAAAGGCATGGGTGGTGGTCTACCAATTGGAGCATTTTCAGCTTCAGAAGAACTTATGGACCTTTTAATGGATAATCCTAAATTAGGGCATATTACAACTTTTGGTGGTAATCCTTTAATTGCTTCAGCTGCGCTGGCAACCCTTAAAGAAATTACCGAAACTGATCTTATTCAACAAGGACTTGAAAAGGAAAAATTATTCAGAAAACACTTACAGCATCCACTAATTGAAGAAATTAGAGGAAAAGGTCTTATGCTGGCCTTAATTTTAAAATCTGCCGAAATTGCCGATAAAGTTATCCTGAAAGCAAAGGAAAGACAACTTATCTTATTCTGGTTATTATTCGAAAAACGGGCTGTACGGCTTACTCCACCGCTTACGATATCCAACGAGGAAATCTTGAAAGGTTGTGGCATTATTGTTGACATACTCAATGAAATTGAAAACGATTATTGAGGATGTTAATTAATTTGTTAACAACAATAGAAAGCAAAACCCAAATCACCTTTAATCATTTTTAACTTTAAGACAGTAGAAATCCCTTAATCCCTCTCTTATGCAATTAAGCCATAACGAAGAAGATAATTTCTCACTTGCCCGTTTCGAATCCATGCTTAAAACTAACGATGTTTTATTCTTCGATTCGAATGAGTTTGAAAACATTATCAATCACTACCTGGAAAATGGAAAGTTCTCTCTTGCTAAAAGAGCGGTAAAAATGGGCCTTGCCCAACATCCAACTTCAGTAAACCTTAGATTGTTTAAGGTAGAGATTCTTGTTTTTGAAGATAAACTCGATCTGGCCGATGGAATTTTGAACGAGCTAAAAGAACTTGAAACCTCTAATGAGGAAATTTATATTCAAAAAGCTCAGATCTATTCCAAAAGAGATATGCACGCTGAAGCTATAAAGATGCTGCAGTCTGCACTTGAGATCACCCTGGAAGATGCAGAGATCTTTTCATTAATGGGAATGGAATATCTTTTCCTTGAGGATTTTGAAAATGCTAAGTACAGCTTCATGAAATGCCTGGAAGCAGATGAAGAAGATTACTCAGCACTTTATAATATTATGTATTGCTTCGATTTTCTTGAACAGAAAGAAGAAGCGATAGATTACCTTAATCTATACCTTAATAAAAATCCATATTGTGAAGTAGCCTGGCACCAGGTAGGAAAGCAATATTTTGACTTGAAAGATTATAAGAAAGCTCTGGCAGCTTTCGATTTTGCTATCATCAGTGATGACCGTTTTGTGGGAGCTTACCTTGAAAAAGGAAAAGTTCTTGAAAAATTAAAGCGGTACAATGAAGCTATAGAGAATTATAACATTACCCTGGAACTGGAAGATCCAACCTCATTTGCCTATTTAAGAATAGGAAAATGTTTTGAAAAAATAGGTTGTGATGATCTGGCGCTTAAGAATTATAAGCAAACGGTACATGAAGATCCGCTTCTTGATAAAGGATGGATCGCCATTACCGATTTCTATATCAAAAGAATGAACTTTCAGAAGGCACTTTACTACATCAATAAAGCTATAAATATTGATGAGGAAAATGTGCTTTACTGGAAAAGGTATGCTAAAATAAACAGCCGACTAAATTTTTTCGAAGAGGCTGAACAGGGTTATAAAAAGAGCCTCGAATTAGGCAATTATGAACTGGAAACCTGGATTAAGAGATGTGATCTTTTAATTGGTTTAGGTGAATATGAAACTGCGATTAGCAGTATGATACAGGCTCTGGAATTCTACCCCAACACTGCGGAAATCGAATATAGATTAGCAGGCTTGTTCTTCTGCACTAATAAAGGTGAAAAAGGTTATTTCCATTTGAATAATGCATTGAAAATAGATTCAGAATACTATATCATTATTGAAGAGTTATTCCCTGATATTTTTGACAGAAAAAGCGTAAGACAAATTATAAATTCCTTCGTAAAGCTCTCTTAGTTATTTTGCTACCTTTGGGCGAAATCATAAAGACAGAAGATGCAACGAAGTTTTTTGGATTACCTTAAAGTCACCTTCAAGGGAATGGCCATGGGTGCCGCAGATGTAGTCCCGGGTGTATCGGGAGGTACCATTGCCTTTATTTCAGGAATCTACGAAGAATTAATATCTACCATTAGCGGGGTAAACCCCTCTCTACTTTCTACCTGGAAAGAAGAAGGATTCAGAGCAATGTGGAAGGAGCTTAATGGTAATTTTATAATCGCTCTCTTCACAGGAATACTTATCAGCATCTTTACCGTGATGCGTCTCGCAAATTACTTGCTTGAAAATCATCCTATTCTAATCTGGGCTTTCTTTTTTGGTCTGGTCGTCGCCAGTATATGGTTTGTCGCCAAACAGGTTCCAAAATGGAACTTTAAAATCATTTTAGCATTACTTATTGGAGCTGCCGTTGCTTTCTATATTGTAAGCCTCCCTCCTCTTTCCCCGAATTCAAGCTATTTATTTTTATTTTTTGCCGGAGCTATTGCCGTTTGTGCCATGATACTTCCCGGGATTTCCGGAGCATTTATCCTGGTACTTCTTGGAGCTTATAAATCTGTTACAGAAGCTGCTCACGATTTTGATATTAAGACCCTTGGAATAATTGGCCTGGGAGCTGTATTTGGACTTCTTACCTTCTCTAAATTATTGAAATGGCTATTTGTTCATTACAGTAGTATTACCCTGGCAGTTTTAACAGGATTTATTGCCGGTTCCCTTAATAAGATCTGGCCATGGAAAGAAGTGCTGGAAACTGCTATTTATGGGGACAAAGAGGTTGTATTAAAGGAAGCCTCTGTACTTCCATGGAACTATGACGGAGATCCACAAACCCTCTGGGCGATATTATTAATGCTGGCTGGTTTTTTCCTTATTCTTATCCTGGAAGCTGTAGCGACAAAAAATCCTGAAATTCCAGATGCAGCAAACTAGAACGTTTACCGATAAGATCCTGCTTGTTTTAAAGGGTCTTGCCATGGGCGCAGCGAACAAAGTTCCCGGTGTCTCCGGTGGTGTGGTAGCGTTTGTTGCTGGTTTTTACGAAGAATTCATCTATTCCCTTCAGAAAATAAACCTAAAAGCTTTTAAACTTCTAATTTCAGGCAGATTTAAAAGCCTGTATAGGTATGTTAACGGAAAATTCCTGGGGTTATTGATCCTCGGAATGCTGATAAGCTATTTCAGTGTTTCCAAAATTCTGGATTATCTCATTGTTCATTATGAAATATACGTTTGGGCAGGATTCTTCGGGATGATCATAGGGTCCATCTATTATATTAGTAAAGACTTTGGTGAATGGGACAGAAATTCGGTGTTATTCGCCTTGATGGGGATAATTGCCGGAATTGCCATTAGTTTACTGGAACCTGCCCGGGAAAATGATAACTTATGGTTTGTTTTTGTTTGCGGAATGATCAGCGTTTCAGGGATGACGCTCCCGGGATTATCGGGAAGTTTTATTTTAATTCTGCTGGGGAATTATGTGCTCTTACTGGTAGATTCGGTTAACGCCCTTTATGATACCATTGCTGAAATTATAGTCCTTGATTTTAGTTTCACAGATAACTCGGAGCGTTTAAGGATGCTACAGGTACTTCTGGTGTTTGCCGCCGGATCACTTGCCGGCCTGGTTTCGCTTTCCCATCTTCTGGGATATGTTCTGAAGAAAAGAAAGAAAGAAACCTTTGCCGTAATTATTGGATTTATCGCCGGATCCTTAGGGGTGGTATGGCCATGGAAAGAAAAAATTTATAAGCTTGATAATAGCGGACAGCCTCTTATAGACAGGGAAGGAAATAAGATAATCGACAATTATGACCGATATTTACCTGAAATGGACCTATCTCAAACCTGGCTGGCCATATTCTTTATTCTTATTGGAATATTCATCGTTCTGGCCCTGGCCTGGTACGAAAACAAAAATTCGAAGCAATGAGAACATTTGGGCTGATTGGTAAAAATATAGACTACTCTTTCTCCAGGAAATACTTTTCTGAAAAATTCAGTAAAGAAAACCTGCATGCTCAATACCTGAATTTTGATATTTCATCTATTGATAAATTCCCTGAGGTCATTCAGAATAATCCCATAGAAGGGTTGAATGTGACCATACCTTATAAAGAGGAAATCATTCCATTTCTGCACCATCTTGATCCGCACGCGAAAAAAATACAGGCTGTAAACACTATCAAATTTGAAAAAGACGGTAGCCTAACCGGATATAATACAGATTTCATAGGGTTTTTAAATGCCTTAAAACCTCACTTATTACCGCATCATGATAACGCACTCATTCTGGGGACCGGGGGAGCTTCTAAGGCTATAGCTTATGCCTTAAAGTTACTGGAAATCGATTATAAGTTTGTTTCCAGAACACCGGAAGAGAACCAAATGCTCTATAAAGATCTGGACGAGAATATTCTTAAAAAACACCTCTTAATAATCAATTGTACTCCATTGGGAACTTTTCCAAAAACAGAGAACTATCCAGATATACCTGTAAATTTCATTTCTAAAAAGCATATTGTTTTCGATCTTATCTACAATCCATCTGAAACAACTCTTATGAAGCTTTCTGCCAAAAATGGCGCCCAAACTTATAATGGATTACAGATGTTAAAATTACAGGCAGAGGAAGCCTGGGAAATCTGGAATTCCTAATTCCCTTTCAATATTTACTGGAAATCAGAATCATAAATAAAACCAATCTCTTGTTCAATTTTAGGGGAGTTGTTATCTTTCAAGAATAATAGATTTTGAGGAACTCTAACATTGAAATATATGTCACAACAAGAAAATGAAAACAAGAAAAAAGAGCAATCTTCCGAAGATGCAAAGAAGCCTGAAGAGGTGAAAAATACGGAAGAAAACTCTTTGAAAGAGAGCAAGGAAAAAATGCAGGCGGAATCTGTTGGTGACCAGTCAAAAGATACTACTGAAAATTCATCTAAGGAAAGTAAAACTGCCGGAGAGCAATCAGATTCAACAGATCATGAAGATGCAATGCTAAGCGAATCTGCTTCGGGCAAAGCGACTTCAGATCAAAAGAAAAAGGAAAAGGAAAACCCTGATGAAGATCCCTTTACCGAACTTGATGAAAAGGAAGATCCGGAAAATCCTTTTTTCAAGGAACCGGAAGTCCTGAAAGATGAGCCTGAGAAAGAAAAGAAAACAGAAAAAAAAGTTTCAGATTCTACAGATCATGAAGATGCGATGGTATCTGAATCTACCTCTAAAAAACAGACTGCAAGAGAGGATGATGATGAGGATGACCTGGAAAGCGACATAGGTGATGCCGTAGTTGGTGAACATAAGAAATCTTCTGGCAAAGACCATCAAGAAGATATGGACGATGCCGTTGCTGAAGACAGTGAAGATGAAAGCGCCGGTGAGCGCCACGATATTGAGAAAAAGGACTATCATTCCTTGAGCAAGGAAGCTTTAGCTGATGAGCTGGAAACCCTTCTAAAAAAAGAAAAAGTTCAGGCTATAAAAGAACATGTAGCCGAGATTCGTTACGAATTCAATGCAAAATTCGACGAAGAAATGGAGGAGAAAAAAGAGGAATTTCTTGCTGACGGCGGGAATATCATAGACTTCCACTACTCCACTCCACTTAAAAAACGCTTCAGCTCACTTTATTTTGATTATAAAGAGAAAAGAAACGACTATTATAAGCGCCTGAATAATGTCTTTAATGTGAATCTTCTGAATTGCCTGTAACTAATCTAGGAATGAAAAGGTTTACGGGATGTTGAAGAGAATATTAATACAACCTATAACCATTTTAAAGAGATACAGGATAAGTGGCGCACTGCAGGACCAATTCCGCGAGACAGATATAATAATGTCTGGAACACCTATCATCATCATGTAGAGAACTTCTATGACTTCTTACACCTGAACAGGGAATTCAGGGATATGGATTTTAAACATAATCTTGAGCAAAAATTAAAGGTCATAGATCGTGCAGAGGAGTTGGTACAGGAAGAAAACACCAATCGTGCCTTCAGAGAATTGCAGATGCTGCATAAAATGTGGAAAGAAGAGGTTGGGCCTGTAGCCAAGGAATATCGTGAAGATATCTGGCAACGATTTAGTGAGGCCACAAAAAAGATCCATGATAAAAGGCAGGAATACTTCAGCAAGCTGGATGAGCAATACGAAGAAAACTGGGAGCGCAAACAAGCCATTATTGAAAAAATCAAAGAAATAGCTGAACAGGATTTCGATAGCCATAACAAATGGCAGCAGAAAATAAAAGAGATCGAAGCTCTTCGGGAAGAATTCTTTAATGCCGGAAAAGTTCCAAGAAGTAAAAACCAGGATACCTGGAATGCTTTCAAGGAAAACGTTCGAAAGTTCAATCGTAAAAAGAATGCTTACTACAAAAACCTGAAAAAGCAGCAGTACGAAAACCTGGAAAAGAAAAAAGAACTTATCCAGATCGCTGAGGACAATAAGGACAGTGATGATTTCAAAACTGTCACACCTTTAATGAAGAAGATACAAGCCGATTGGAAAAAAATTGGTCACGTACCCAGGAAGGAGAGCGATAAGGTATGGAAACAGTTCAAAAAAGCCTGTAATCATTATTTTGACCGTATGCACGCTCAGAAGAATGAGGACAATAAAGAAGAAGTTGAAGCATTCGAAAAGAAAAAAGAGATCCTGGATAAGTTAAAAGCTATCGAGTTATCTGGTGATAAGAAAGAAGATCTTCCAAAAATAAAGGAACAGATCAATGCCTGGAAAGAAATTGGTAAAGTTCCTTATAACAAAAGATTTATCGAAGGTAAATTCAACAAAGCCCTGGACCAGTTATTCAAGAAAATGGATATCGATAATACCAAGGCGGAGATGATGAAATACGAAAATAAAGTCCAGGCTCTTGATGATGCAGATGATGAAAAAAGGATCAGGAACGAGCATTATTTTCTTTCCAAAAAGATCGAAGAAACCAAATCTGAAATACGCCAACTAGAAAACAACCTTCAGTTCTTCTCTAATGTTGATGATGATAATCCTTTAGTACAGGAGGTGCATAAGAATATCGAAAATCATAAAGCCGATCTTGAGGTTTGGAAAGAAAAATTAAGAAAGATCAAATCTCTTTACTAAAATAATGGAAATGCCTTGCAATTTATGCAATTGCAATACCCGGGAATTTGCAACAGTCAAAGACCGAAAATATTTGCAATGTGAAGAATGCAAGGCAATTTCACTTTCTCAGGAATTTTATCTTTCACCTCAGGAAGAGAAATTCAGATATAGCTTACATAATAATGATGTAAATGATCGTCGCTATATAGAATTTGTGAGCCCTATCGTTGAAAAGGTTAAATCTGATTTTGATTCCAGTGCCGTAGGTCTCGATTTTGGTTGTGGTACAGGACCGGTAATTACTTCAGAATTAAATAAGTCCAGTTTCGAGGTCCGGCTCTATGACCCCTATTTTAAACCAAATTTAAAATTTTTAAATGATCGGTATGATTTTATCGTTTGCTGTGAAGTGATGGAGCATTTTAAAGATCCGCTGAAGGAATTCAAACTTTTAAGATCATTATTGAAGAACCAGGGGAAATTATATTGCAAAACAGAAATCTGGAACAAATCCATCAATTTTCAGGACTGGCATTACAAAAACGATCAAACTCATGTCTTTTTTTATCATTCAGAAACACTTGAATGGATAAGAAAAAACCTAAATTTTTCAGCATTAGAAATTCATCAAAAATTCATCGTTTTTACTGCCTGATCATTGTTTTTTAGCCTCATTCCAAAAAACATCCATTTCGGCTAAAGTCATATCTTTTAAAGCTTTATTTTTTTCTTTTGCCTTCCCTTCAAGATATTGAAACCGCTTAATAAACTTCTTATTTGTACGTTCTAAGGCATTCTCAGGGTTTACGTTAAGGAATCGGGCATAATTAACCATAGAAAAGAGAACATCGCCAAATTCAGCTTCTATTTCGTCCTTATTATCTAAAGTCACCTCATGTTGTAGTTCCTCAAGCTCCTCTTTGAGTTTTTCAAAAACCTGTTGTGGTTCTTCCCAATCGAAACCTACTCCAGCAACTTTATCCTGAATCCGGTTTGCTTTAACAATAGCCGGCAAAGAACGAGGTACTCCTTCCAGAACACTTTTCTTTCCTTCTTTTAGTTTCAGATTCTCCCAGTTCCTTTTCACTTCCTCTTCATCTTCAACCTTTACATCCCCATAAATATGAGGATGTCTATCTATAAGTTTATCACAAATACTGTTGGCTACATCTGCTATATCAAAGTCGTTGGTCTCGCTTCCAATCTTAGCATAGAAGACCAGGTGTAAAAGCACATCTCCGAGTTCCTTTTTGATCTCGTCCATATCCTTATCCAGAATGGCATCGCCAAGTTCGTAAGTTTCCTCAATAGTAAGATGCCTTAAAGATTCCATCGTTTGCTTACGATCCCATGGACATTGTTCCCGGAGTTCGTCCATTATAGTAAGTAATCTATCAAAGGCTTTAAGCTGTTGTTCTCTGGAGTTCATAGCAGAAAATGATTTTGGTAAAAATAGGATTTCGATTCTGGAAATTTGAATGAATTGCGCAAAAAATAGCTTAGTAAGCCTTGCAATTATTCTGAATTTCTTCCAGGCTATTAGTCAGGGTATATTGAAACAGAATCTGAAATTCAATTAGAAAGGTATATAAACGACAAAACCCCCAGTAAAACTGAGGGTTTTTATTGAAGGGTGGAAGACCGGTTTCGAACCGGCGACCTCCGGAACCACAATCCGGCGCTCTAACCAGCTGAGCTACAACCACCATTTGATTAGCGGATGCAAATGTAAGTTATTTCAACTATTTCGCAAAGAAAAAATTTCAATTAAATGAGATCAAAAACAGAATCTACCGCAACATTCCTATCTACATTAAAGCCCTCGGCATGCTCTGTATTAATAAGTCTCCCCATGTCCCTCGCGCGGTAAGTAATGCTATCCAGAAAGTTACTGCTTGAAATCGGGGTTTCCGGCTCATTACTATTTTCATCAAAAAACTGCGAACGATAGGCCAAAACCGAATCCAGTTTTTTATCCATATACCCGGAAATATCAACTACAAAATCAGGTTCAAGGTTTTTCCACTGGATATAATGAAAAACATGTTTTGGCCGCCAGGCGTCCTGCTTATTCCCCTCCAATATGGTTTCGATCTTTCTCAACCCACTTAGGAAACAAGAGTCGCCGACAAGTTTTGCGGCTTTCCCATGATCTATATGTCGATCTTCAACTGCATTACATAGAACGATCTCTGGCCTGTATTTTCTTATGATCTTTATGATCTCAAGTTGATGGGCGGTATTATTCTCAAAAAAAGCATCGCTGAATTCAAGATTATGACGCATCTTAACCCCTAGTATCTCAGCTGCAGCCTTTGCTTCCTTATCCCTGATCTCTGCAGTACCCCTGGTGCCTAGTTCACCCCTGGTAAGGTCAAGGATACCTACTTTTTTACCGCGATCTACTTCTTTCGCTATAGTTCCTGAGCAGCTTAATTCTACATCATCGGGATGAGCTCCTACTGCCAGTATATCTAATTTCATCTATTTAATTTTATTTATTTTAAATCGGTTGATGTGTCCAGATTATTATTTTGTCCTGTGAATTGCCTGTTCTAAATCATCAATAAGATCCTCTACCTCTTCTATCCCTACTGAAAATCTTAATAAATTATCTTTTATACCTTGTTTCTCTCTTTCTTCTTCAGTTAAAAGTCCGTGAGAGGTTTTTGTAGGCAATAAGATCGTACTTTCCACTCCCGCCAGGCTCATAGAAGGTTTAATTAGTTTAAGAGATCTCATAAACTCTGAAGCATCAAGGTGGTCTTTCAATTCAAAAGAAAGCATTCCTCCAAAATCCTTCATTTGCTTTTTCGCAAGCTCATGATCTGGATGGCCTTTTAATCCTGGATAGTAAACATTCGCAACTTCAGAATGGTTATTCAGGAATTCAGCCAGCTTCATAGCATTCGCATTCTGAGCCTTTACGCGTATTCCCATGGTCTTAATACTGCGCTCTAAAAGCCAGACCGTATAATCACTTAAGCTTCCTCCAAAATTCTTAGCCATATGAAATATCCTCTCAATATTTTCTTCAGAAGAGATCACCGTTCCGGCAAGGATATCACTATGCCCTCCCATATATTTAGTCGCTGAATGTATAACCACATCAATTCCAAAATCTATAGGGTTTTGATTAACTGGCGAGGCGAAAGTATTATCTATCATACTCACAAGGCCATGCTCTTTCGCAATTTTAGCAACCGCTTCAAGATCGGTGATTTTCAAAAGTGGATTCGATGGTGTTTCTATATATATCACTTGGGGATTCTCCCTAATTTCGGCTGTGAAGGAATCGGCTGTGGCATCGGTGGCGAAGGGAGATGCTATACCAAATTTGTCAAATTCTTCGGTTGCAAGGTTACTTGTGCCTCCATATAAAGAATCCTGAAATACCACATGATCACCAGACCTTAGAAAAGCCATTAAAGAGGTGCTCACTGCCGCCATTCCATTTTCCCGTA
>CBDTXN010000071.1:0-14075 GCA_965364455.1 uncultured Flavobacteriaceae bacterium | reverse complement strand
GCATTAAAAAAGCCGGAAATAAAATTTCCGGCTTTTTATAAGTAGGGTTTAACAGTATATCTAACCGTTCATGGAGATTAGAAATTCTTCATTATTTCGTGTGTTCCTTATCTTATCGTTAATGAATTCCATAGCTTCAACAGGATTCATATCTGCAAGATATTTTCTAAGCACCCACATTCTTTGAATAGTATTCTCATCTAGTAGAAGGTCATCTCTACGCGTGCTTGAAGATACAAGGTCGATCGCAGGGAAAATTCTTCTGTTTGATATTCTTCTGTCTAACTGAAGTTCCATGTTACCGGTTCCTTTAAATTCTTCGAAGATCACTTCGTCCATTTTAGATCCGGTTTCAGTAAGTGCAGTTGCTATAATAGATAACGATCCTCCGTTTTCAATATTACGTGCTGCACCAAAGAACCTTTTAGGTTTATGTAGCGCGTTAGCATCTACACCACCACTTAATACCTTACCACTGGCAGGTTGAACAGTGTTGTATGCCCTGGCTAATCTGGTAATTGAGTCAAGAAGTATTACCACATCATGACCACATTCAACCAAACGTTTTGCTTTTTCAAGTACGATATTAGCAACTCTAACGTGCTCATGAGCTTCTTTGTCGAAAGTTGAAGCAACTACTTCACCTTTCACATTACGTTGCATATCGGTAACCTCTTCAGGTCTTTCATCGATCAATAGAACGATCTGGTATACTTCAGGATGGTTCGCTGCAATTGCATTCGCGATATCCTTAAGTAGCATCGTCTTACCTGTTTTAGGCTGAGAAACGATCATTCCACGCTGACCTTTTCCTATGGGTGCGAAAAGATCCATCACTCTAGTTGAAAGAGAACTTTGCTTTTCGGCAAGATTGAATTTATCCTTTGGGAATAGGGGAGTAAGGTGCTCAAAAGAAACACGGTCTCTTACTACCTGTGGATCCAATCCGTTAATTTTATTGATCTTAATAAGTGGGAAATATTTCTCTCCTTCTTTTGGAGGTCTTATTTGTCCCTGTACGGTATCTCCGGTTTTAAGTCCGAATAATCTAATTTGAGACTGAGATACATAAATATCATCTGGAGAAGTAAGGTAATTATAATCTGAAGATCTTAGGAAACCGTAGTTATCCTGCATGATATCCAGTACTCCTTCACTTTCTATGATAGCGTCAAATTCGTAGTCTGGCTCACGGTAACGGTTTCTGTTATCGCGGTTACCATTATTCTTTTTGTGGTCATTACGGTTATCGTTGCGATTATCATTTCTATTATCGTTACGATTGTCGTTTCTGTTGTCGCTCCTATTATCGTTACGACTACCACGATTATCTTTTTTATTAGACTGATTTCTGTCTCTGTTACTTGTATTCTTTGCCGGGGTATTACTCTTTTTTTCGTCTTTGTGAGAAGTAGAGGAATCTTTTCCTGAAGGCTTGGAATGTGAAGGCTTAGAAGGCGCAGAAGACCTTGGAGGCTTCTTTTCGCTTCCTACTTTAGCTGGTTTCTTTGCTTTAGCCGGCTCCTGATTATCGTCGGTAAGAACTTCTTTTACTTTCTTTGGGTTCGATGCCTGGTAATCCAGAATCTGATACACCAAATCCAGTTTTTTTAATGTCTTGTACTTAGGAACATTCAGGGTGTCAGCGATTTCCTTAAGTTCAGGAAGCTTTTTAGCTTTTAATTCTGAAATTTCAAACATGTATGCGTTAAAATAATTTGAGTTTGGGTTGATTTTAAAAACTTCTCGAGGAAGAACAAAAAGTTTGGAGACTTAAGTAACCAACGTTGAACGGGTTACGAATTGTTCCTGCAATAATACAACTTTATTTTGAACTTTTAGACTGTAATTCTAAAAAGAATCTTTTATTTTTGTCCCGCAATCGCAAGAAATATGCTTCAAAGAATACAAACTGTTTACTTACTTTTAGCTGCTATAACAAGTGCTGGACTTATTTTCGTATTTTCTCTTTGGGAAAATTCTGCAGGAGAATCTGTCTACGCTCAGGATCAGTTAATTGCTTTGGGGATGTTCCTGGCTTCGGCTGCGATTTCCCTGGTTAGTATCTTTATGTTTAAAAATAGAAAGCTTCAGTTTGTACTGGGGCGTCTAAATATAATATTGAACCTTTTTTTACTAGGAGTGTTTGTTTATTGGTCTCTAACTTTACCTGGAGAAATGGATATTTCAGAGAAGGGTATTGGGATGTTTCTTCCTATTATTTCTATCGTTTTTATTGTTCTGGCCAATAAGGCCATCAAAAAGGACGAAGATCTCGTAAAATCTGTAGATCGATTACGATAAGCCTATCATCTTAGTAGTATTAGTGCGTGAAAAACCCGAAGTGAAAGCTTCGGGTTTTTTAATGGATCAATTCTTTTTAATTTTCGATCTTCCTGTTTTCTTGGGGAAAGTTATTCCAGTTCTATCACCTCAAGATCCTTGATCTCCTTTCCTGAAATCTGAAAACGGAGCATAGTCCTCTTCTTGTGAAATCCCTGCTTTCCTGCTGCACCCGGATTCATGTGGAGTAATTTTAGGTTTTTATCATTCATCACTTTCAGGATATGGGAATGACCGGAAATAAAAATTTTAGGCGGATCTTTTTTGATCTCGTCTTTAATTGCTGGTGAATACCTTCCCGGGTAACCACCAATATGAGTGATCCAGACGTCTACCTCTTCACACATGAACCTGTTGTTTAAAGGAAATTCTTTTCTAATAGTGGCATTGTCAATATTTCCATAAACGGCTTTTAAAGGTTTCACAGCTTCAAGTTGATCTGTAACCTCGAGACTTCCTATATCTCCCGCATGCCAGATTTCGTCTGCTTCTCTGGCGTAATGCAGAATTCGGTCGTCAATATGTCCGTGGGTGTCACTTAGAAGGAGTATTTTTTTCAAATCGCGGTAAACATTTAAAATTCGTTTAACAAAGGAGTCTTATTCAAGACCTTGTCCTTGCTATAATTGCCTTATCTTTGCATTTCGCTAATATAAAAATAAAGCGGAGCTTGAGGTATTTTATTGAACTCTCATATTTTGGAAAAGCATATCATGGTTGGCAAAATCAACCTGATTCTATAAGCGTTCAGGAAGTTCTGGAAAGTAACCTTAGCAGGGTTCTTCGTAAAAAGATCGATATTGTTGGAGCGGGAAGGACAGATGCAGGTGTTCATGCGAAACAGATGTTCGCTCATTTTGATTTCGAAGGTGATCTGGACGAAGCATTGCTGAAGTATAAGCTTAATTCGATGTTGCCCAAAGATATTGCGATAGCAACAATCTTTGAAGTTATGGATAATGCTCATGCCAGATTCGATGCGGTTTCCAGAAGTTATGAATATCATGTTGTTCAGGAAAAAGATGCTTTTAGCAAAGATTTTGCATGGTTCTTAAAACATGATCTTAATGTTGATAAGATGAATGAGGCTGCAGCTATTCTTAAGGAATACAGCGATTTTAAAAGCTTTTCCAAAAGCAGGACAGATGTGAAAACCTACAATTGCCGGATAGATGAAGCGCATTGGGAAATAAAAGATAATAAGTTGATCTTCCATATAACCGCAGACAGGTTTCTAAGGAATATGGTGCGGGCAGTAGTTGGAACCCTTATTGAAATTGGTCAGGATAAATATCCGGTATCCCATATGCATGAGGTGATACAAATTAGGGATCGTGGTAAAGCGGGAACTTCGGTGCCTGCCCACGCATTATATTTAACGAGGGTAATATATCCTGAAAATATTAGATTTAATTAGATGGCGTCAAAGACTGGAAATGCATTCGATATGGATCTGTTTAAGCGACTGCTTAAATACACCAATCCTTATAAGCGAATCTTTTATTTTGTAGGTGTCGCGGCAATTCTTGTTTCGCTTTTTGCTGTTTTAAGACCGATCCTTCTTCAGGAAACCATTGATAAGGCTTTAATGCCTTCAGATTTTGAAAGTCTTATTTACTACGTAAGCCTTATGCTGGGGGTTCTGGTCCTCGAGGTAATATTTCAATTCTGTTTTATTTATTACGCTAACTGGCTTGGATTAAGTGTAGTTCGTGATATCAGGGTGAAGCTTTTTGAGCATATGCTTGGCTTCAAAATGAAGTACTATGATAAATCTGCTGTGGGTAGACTTGTTACCAGGGCCGTAAGTGATATCGAGACTATCTCAAGTATTTTCAGCCAGGGATTATTCATGATCATAAGTGACCTGCTTAAAATGCTTGTAGTTCTTGGAGTGATGTTCTACAAAAGCTGGGAATTGACCTTGTTGGTTTTAACGGTTCTGCCCTTTATTCTTTATGCTACCCGGGTATTTCAAAAGAAAATGAAACTTGCTTTTGAGGAAGTTAGAACCCAGGTGGCAGACTTAAACACTTTTGTTCAGGAGCGTTTAACCGGAATGAAGATCGTTCAGCTTTTTACCAGGGAAAAAACTGAATATGCGAATTTCAAGAAAATTAATGATAAGCATAGAAAGGCATGGGTAAAGACAGTGTGGTATAACTCCATATTTTTTCCTATTGCTGAAATGTCTACTTCCATTACCATTGGTTTGATCGTATGGTTTGGAGGTTTAAGAGTGGTTGCCGGGGATGATATGTCCCTTGGTATTATAGTGGCATTTATTGAGTTGTCCCAGATGCTTTTCAGGCCGTTAAGACAAATCGCAGATAAATTCAACACCCTGCAAATGGGAATGGTGGCGGCAAATAGAGTATTTGGTATCCTTGATACTGAAGCAAGTATAGAAGATAAAGGAAGTATTGAGATAGGTAATCTTAAAGGGGATATTGAGTTTAAGAATGTAAGATTTAGCTATGTTGAGGATGAAGAGGTTTTAAAAGGAATTTCTTTTAAAGTGAAAGAAGGAGAGACTGTGGCTATCGTTGGAGCAACCGGAGCCGGAAAGTCTACCATTATTAATTTGCTAAATCGTTTTTACGAAATTAACAGTGGTTCTATCCTTGTGGATGGGATCGATGTAAAAGACATTAAGCTAAGTTCCTTAAGAGGGCAAATTGCAGTTGTATTACAAAATGTATTTCTTTTTGCAGATACGATCATGAATAATATCAATCTGGATAATCCCGATATTACTGATGAAGATGTGATCTCTGCTGCAAAACAGATCGGAATTCATGAGTTTATAAGTTCCCTTCCTAACGGCTATTATTATAATGTCAAGGAGAGAGGAGCTATGCTTTCTTCAGGGCAGCGACAGCTTATATCATTCTTGAGAGCTTTTGTGAGTAATCCAAGTATTTTGGTTCTTGATGAGGCTACCTCTTCGGTAGATTCATATAGCGAGCAGCTAATCCAGGATGCTACAGATAGGATCACAGAAGATAGGACTTCCATCGTAATTGCTCACCGACTGGCTACAATTAAAAAGGCTGATAAGATCATAGTAATGGATGCGGGTGAGATAGTTGAAATTGGTAATCATAAAGAGCTACTTAAGGTTACCAATGGTTATTATCGCAAGCTTTATGAAGTTCAGTTTAAGGAAGAAGAGGCAATTTAATTTGAATTAAGTTTCAGCGTCCAACTTCTCAAGGTGTGCTGATATATCCGCAGAAACGATCAGAAAGATTACGCAATAAGTAATAAAAAAGAAATAGTTTTTTGTCTGGCTTAAAGGATGTCTACTATTTTAGAAGTCCCTTTTTTTAGATACTAGCTAAGATCCTCTTTAAGTTTTTCTTTTAATTCCTCATTAGTCTCAAACATCACAAATTGTCCGTCTCGAACATACGAGATCTGGCCGGTCTCTTCGCTTACGATCAGGGCCAGGGCATCAGTTTTTTCAGTGATTCCAACGGCTGCTCTGTGTCTTAGTCCGAATCTTAAAGGGATAGACCTGTCATTTGAAACGGGTAATATTACCCTGGTAGCGGTTATTTTATTGTCTTCAATGACCATCGCACCGTCGTGAAGAGGGCTGTTCTTAAAAAATATGGATTCAATAATAGGCTGATTCAGCTCAATTTTCATCTTGTCACCTGTATTCTTTACAAAGTCTAGCTTGTTGCTTTTCTGAATTACCATAAGCGCTCCCGTATAGGTTTTACCCATAGTTTCACAGGCGTTAATTATTGCATCGATATCAGTCTTGGAGTCAAAATCGTCACGGCTGAACTTAAAACTTTTGAAAAATCTTCCCTTTTGGGTAAAATTGGTAGATCCTATCATCAATAAAAATTTCCTGATCTCTTGCTGAAAAACCACAATAAGGGCAAATACTCCCACACCAATGAACTCACCAAGTACACTGCTTAGCAATTCCATTTGGAGTAATTGGGTTAGCAGCCAGGCGAGATAGATCACTACTATCCCAATAAAAATATTAACGGCAGCAGTACCACGTACAAGCTTGTATACATAGTAGAGCAGGAGTGCTACAAAAACTATATCTAGGATATCGAGAATTCGAAGATCTATGATGTCCAAATTGCGGGGGTTTTATGTAAAAATAGAAAAACTAAAATTAGTTGGATAATTCACTGGTTAATTTGATGCATTCCACTGCCTCCTTTACGTCATGAACTCTTAAAATATTCGCTCCCTTTTGCAGGGCGATTGTGTTTAAAACTGTGGTCCCATTAAGCGCTTCATTGGCTGAAGTATTTAAATGTTTCCAGATCATGCTTTTTCGGGATAATCCAATTAGCAACGGAAGTTTCAGGTTTTTAAAGAGTTCGAGCTTGGATAAAAGTTCAAAGTTCTGCTGGATATTTTTAGCGAAACCAAAACCCGGATCAATAATAAGATCATTAATTCCCAGGTCTCTTGCCGCTCTTATTCTTTCCGAAAAATAGAAAAGAATATCTGCGGTTAGATCGTCATATTGATTGAGATCTTTCATGGTTTGGGGAGTCCCTTTCATATGCATCATGATATAAGGAACCTGATATTTGGCAATTACCGGCAGCATTTTTTTATCAAGGATTCCTCCGGAAATGTCATTTATCATCGCTGCCCCGGCATTAATGCTTTTTTCAGCCACCTCAGATCTAAAAGTATCTATGGAAAGGGTAGCTTCCGGAAATTCTTTTAGGATCAGTTCAATTGCAGGGATCATTCGTTTTAGCTCTTCTTCAATGGGGATGTTATCTGCCCCGGGTCTGGAACTGTATGCGCCCAGATCCAGGAAAGTGGTTCCCTCTTTCAGCATTTCTTCAGCATTGCGGAGGATCTCTTTTTCGGTATTTGATCGGCTTCCGCTGTAAAAAGAGTCTGGGGTAATATTGATGATGCCCATGACCTTTGGCTCCGAAAGATTGATGAGGTTGCCTTTGCAGTTAATGAACATTTTATTTTTCGGGTTTATGGATGGTCTGAAAATTAACTTTGACTATCTGAAATATTTGCCCGAAATTTACGCAAATTACATCTACTTCATGCAGGATACCTCAAAACAATACGATGCGGTTATTGAAGGCTGCCGCAGTTTGTTTCTCAATAAAATGAAAGATTACGGCTGTGCCTGGAGAATTTTAAGGCTCCCGTCTCTTACCGACCAGATCTTTATTAAAGCACAACGAATTCGCCAGTTACAGGAAAGCGATATCCGAAAGGTAGAAGAAGATGAGCAGTCTGAATTCATCGGGATCATTAATTATTCTGTTATGGCTCTAATTCAGCTCGAAAAGGGAATCGCAGTGCAGCCAGACCTAACGCCGGAAGATGCGATTGCTTTATATGATGAAAAAATCTCTGAAACCAAGGAATTGATGATGAACAAAAATCACGATTATGGAGAGGCATGGCGTGATATGAGAATAAGCTCCTTGACAGATCTAATTATCCAAAAATTACTTCGTGTTAAGCAGATCGAGGATAATAAAGGTAAGACCCTGGTGAGTGAAGGTATAGATGCTAACTACCAGGATATGATCAATTATTCAGTATTTGCCATGATCCATTTTAGTGAAGCCGAAGAAAAATCTACAGCCAATTAAAACCATTTAAATGAAAGCAATTGTAAGTATTGCCAGGATACTGGTAGGAGTTCTTTTTATTTTTTCAGGATTTATAAAATTAAATGATCCTGTTGGCTTCTCTTATAAATTGCAGGAATATTTTAGTGAACCTGTTCTGGATATTCCATTCCTCATTCCTTTTGCACTTATTATCGCTATCCTGATCGTGATCTTTGAACTTGTGCTGGGGATAATGTTGCTCATTGGCTATGCTCCTAAATTTACCAGTTGGAGCCTTTTAGTGATGATCATTTTCTTTACTTTTCTAACGTTCTATTCGGCTTATTTCAATAAAGTAACCGATTGTGGCTGTTTTGGAGATGCAATTCCTCTTACACCCTGGGAGTCATTTTATAAAGACATAATTCTGTTGGTATTGATCCTCGTGATCTTTTTCAACCAAAAATATATCAATCCTATTTTCCCGGTGAAATATCATAAATGGGTGATATTCGCATCGTTTATAGCATGTTTTGCCTTTTGTTACCATGTTCTAATGCATCTTCCTGCAATGGATTTCAGACCATATAAAATTGGCAATAACATTCCTGAAAAAATGAAGTTGCCGGAAGGTGCTGAAAAGGCGGAGGTGGTCTATAGCTGGAAATTCAACGTAGATGGTGAGGAAAAGATCATAAAGAATAATGGAGCCTATCCACAGGTAGATGGAGAGTTTATTGGGGTAGAGACCTCCCAGTCTGTAGAGAATGCTATCCCGCCAATTCATGATTTTGTGATAGAAGGGGAGGAAGGTGATATAACCGAGGAAGTTCTTTCAGCAGAAAAGGTACTTCTGATTGTCACCTATAATTTGAGGTCTACAGAGAGAGAAGGTTACGATGCAGTGAAATCACTTAGCGAAGAAGCTTTACAAAAAGGATATAAAGTTATTGGACTAACCGCTTCAGGTCCTGAATTTCAAGCTGAACTTAAAAAGGAGTTCAATTTGAACTATGAATTTTATCAGACCGACGAAACTGCTCTTAAAACTATAATTCGTTCTAACCCTGGATTCTTAGTTCTGAATCAAGGAACTATCACTCAGAAAAAACACTGGTTCGACGCTTTAGATATCGAATTATAAATTATAGATTGAACTTTTAAAAACTTCCTAAAAATTTAAGGTTTGGCTTTGGTTTAAGAGTCATTCCTTCCTCCTTTCCTTATATTTGTTTACTCTGTTTCTCTTAGGAAACAGGGAGTAAAACTATCGAACCAAAAAAATAATAATCATGAGAGAAAAAATAGTTGCCGGAAACTGGAAAATGAATAACGATCTTGCTGAGACTGAAGAGTTACTTGGAAAATTAAAACTTCAGATGGTAAAAGATCCTGAGGCTACAGTTATGGTGGCACCTTCTTTCACAAATTTATACCCAACCTTTCAGGCTTTAAAAGATACACCGGTTATAGTAGCCGCACAAAATATGCATGAAAGCGAAAAGGGAGCCTACACGGGAGAAGTTTCAGCGGCAATGCTAAAAAGCGTTGGTGTTAACACGGTGATTCTTGGTCATAGTGAACGTAGAGCCTATTTTAATGAAAATGGTGATGTCCTTGCTAAAAAGGTAAAATCTGCCATTGAAAATGATATGACTGTCATTTTTTGTTTTGGTGAGGAGTTGGAAGACCGTAAAAGTGGAAAGCATTTTGAGCTGGTAGAAACCCAGCTAAGGGAAGGACTTTTTAGTCTTCCGCAAAGTGACTGGAAAAATATAATTCTAGCTTATGAGCCGGTATGGGCAATTGGAACCGGAGAAACTGCCAGTCCTGAACAAGCCCAGGAGATGCATAAGCATATTAGATCTCTACTTGAAAAAAATGTTGGAAAAGAAGTAGCAGCAAATACTTCTATTCTTTACGGTGGTAGTGTAAAACCTAACAATGCTAAGGAGATCTTTGCCAAAGAAGATGTGGACGGAGGCCTTATAGGTGGAGCAAGTCTTAATGCCGTAGATTTTGTGCAGATCGTAAATTCATTCTAAATGGGAGGGAATTATCTGGAATTTCATTTTACTATAGAGCCGGTTCAACCGGCTTCTGAAATTCTAATTGCAGAATTAGGCTACCTGGGTTTTGAAAGTTTTGTTGAAAATGATGATGGTATTACGGCCTATATTCCTGAAGAAGAATATGAAGAAGATATACTGGCTGGTGTTCATATCCTGCAATCTGAAGATTTCAAAATAACCTATGATCTTAAGGAAATTGAAAGGGTTAACTGGAATGAGGAATGGGAGAAGAATTTTGCTCCCATCCTTGTTGATGATATTTGCAGTGTTAGAGCTCCGTTTCATGAGCAACCGGATACTGAATATGATATAGTTATCGAGCCAAAAATGTCTTTTGGGACAGGTCATCACGCTACCACACACATGATGATAAGGCATATCCTGAAAAATGACTGGACAGGTAAATCTGTACTTGATATGGGATGCGGAACCGGAGTTCTGGCTATTCTGGCCGCAATGAAAGGAGCAAAAACCATTGATGCGATAGACATAGATAATTGGTGTTATTTAAATACCCTGGAAAATATTTCCAAAAACGATTGTGAACATATAAATGTAGAAGAGGGCGGAGCAGAGCTTTTGGAAGGTCGTGAATATGATATAATTCTGGCTAATATCAACAGGAATATACTTTTGCGTGATCTTCCGGTATATGAGAAAAGTTTAAAATCTGATGGAATACTTTATTTAAGTGGATTTTATAAGGGTGATCTGCCGGCGATAAAAAAGGCATGTAAATCGGTTGGTTTAGACTTTTTAGAAAATTTTGAAAGAAATGAATGGATCGCTGCAAAGTTTTCACGCTGAGGTTTTTATCATTAATTTGTATATTTAGGTTTTGTTGAAAGAGAAATATTGGAAGATGAGCACAAAAGAAGAATTATTAGAGAAGGTTGAAATAAAGACCAAAAAGAAGAAACAGAATGAAATAATACTCTATAATGATGATTATAACACTTTTGATCATGTTATAGAAACACTTATTTATGCCTGCGACCACACTCCGGAACAGGCAGAACAGTGTTCCATCCTGGTACACTATAAAGGGAAATGCACTGTAAAGACCGGGCCTTACGAAGAATTAAAACCCCGTTGTTCAAAATTACTTGATGCTGGTCTAAGCGCCGAGATATTGTAAAGTCATCAGAAAAATAAGAAAATTCTTACATTTAACATATAAAAACCTACAAGACATATAGGTTTTTAGTAGATTGTCGTCATAAGTGCCCCTAATACTTGAATTTACTTATGAAAACAATTAAACTATTAACCCTATTTATGGCAATCGCCATAATGTCTTCTTGTGAAAAGGAAGAGGTTTCAGATCTGCCTGGAAATAGTGCAGAACAGGAAACCACAGAAATTTCAAACCAATTAAGGAAAAAGGTCTCCGACCTTAATTTTAATTCTAAGCATATTGAAAAGAATAATATGCTTTTGCCGGATGGAAGTTTTGTGAAAAACTACCTTATTGAAGGCGATATTGTAATGTCTGAAGAGCAGATGAATACTATGTCTTCTGCTTCTATCACAGATAAACAATATCGTACCTATAATCTGGTTAGTACTCCAAGAACTGTAAATGTGATAGGTTATACCGGAGGATCTCAGGCTTTAACCAATAAGCAGAGAAATGCATTAAGATGGTCTATTGATAATTATAATGCTCTTAATATTGGTATTACGTTCACTCTAACCTTTGGTACTAATTATGGCCCATATGATATAGTGGTATACCAAAATCAAAATGGACAGGCCGGAGGAGTAGCTGGTTTCCCTAGCAATGGTAATCCTTATAAATATGTGCAAATATTCTCTGGTATGGAAGCATACAGCACGAATACGAATGAGCATGTAATTACTCATGAAATTGGGCATTCCGTTGGTTTACGCCATACAGACTGGTTTAGCCGTCAAAGCTGCGGGCAGTCTGGAGAAAGCGCTAATCCAGATGGAGCAGTTCATATACCTGGTACCCCAACAGGTTATGATTCAACTTCTGTAATGCTAGCATGCTTTGGAGCAAATGAAGATGGAGAGTTTGGTTCTAATGATGTTACAGCCCTAAACTACCTATATTAAAATTATTAACCCGGGTACTTATATCAAAGGCGGCATCACCGCCTTTTTTTTATTTATTTTTTATGAAAGGGTTTTTACTTTTGGAATAAAGATTTATATTTGCACCCGCTTTGCAAAACAGCAGAGTGGTATTAAAACGGCCTCGTGGCGCAACTGAATAGCGCATCTGATTACGGCTCAGAAGGTTCCAGGTTTGAATCCTGGCGAGGTCACTTCAAAATTCATGAAAAAGCAAGCTCTCTAGCTTGCTTTTTTATTTTTTGATATTTCCAGATCTTAGAAGATATTCGGTCATTATCAAAACCCCATACTCCTGCTAAACAGCGATATTTCAAATAATTTTCCTTCCCTAAACTGGTGATTGCCTTATAGAAAATTTTGCTTTTAACTATTTATAAATAACTGGTTTGCAATATAATAGGTATATTTAATCACTAGTTTCAATACTCCAGAGACTAATTACTTTTCACCAGCCCCCTCCAGGTGATTTCACTCAAGTTTCATTAAATCTAATTTGTTATGATTTCAAATCTATCACATTTTGTTGGTCAGCACGAAGATGGTGAAATACTCTATGATACCCCTTTCGGGTATATGTTCGAGTACCTTTGCCAATGTGGCCATCATCAATTGGCCAAAGGCCCACAAACAATTCATTATTTGCAGGAATTGGGTAAGGTAATGGCAGACACAGCCACCACTTCAGATGCCCAGCCAGATCAGGATTCCACCATTGATTCTGTTTACACTTATTTAGGACAGTTTATAGATCACGATATAACTGCACGAACAGACAGGGAAACCGATTTTAGTAAAATTGTACCCCCTGGAGCAATCAGGCCGAAAAAGACAGATGATGTTATTCAGAATTTACGCAATGGTAGAAGGCCACAATTAGATCTGGATAGTTTATTTGGAGAGGGGCCTAGTTTTAGTTCAAAATACAGTGCCCAGGCCGATGATCTATATGATAATAATAGCCTGGAGCTTTTTGTGAACGACAAGCCTGGATATATAGATCTACGCAGATATAAAACAAAGAATGAAAAAGGGGAAGATGTTTTTAGGGCACGGATCGCTGATGCGAGAAACGATGAAAACCTTATAATAAGTCAGCTTCACGCTGCTTTCATTAAAGCCTTTAATAAAGTTAGCGATATTTTGGAACCTGGTCTTTCTAATCAGGAAACCTATTGCCAGGCCAGAAGACTGGTGCGTTGGGCTTATCAATATATTGTAGTGAACGATTACCTGAAACAGGTTTGTTTGCCAAGTGTAGTTTCAAATGTTCTATATAATGGTCCGTTTTATTTCAATACCAGCGTACCATTTATGCCGTTAGAGTTCTCGGTTGCCGGGTTTAGATTCGGGCACGCGATGATAAGGCCATTCTATACTCTAAAAGATGGTCAAACTCCATTAACGATCATGAAACTTTTAGGTCCTTCAATGAATGAATTAATAGATGCCAGTGCAGAGGAATTGAAACCGGACAATATAGTTCACTGGTCTCAATTTGTTTCAGACGGAAGCTCTTCTCCTACCAATAAGGCTCGAAAAATAAGTCCTTTTGTGGCGAAAGGTTTGTTCGATCTTAGTTCACTGGGTGAAGCACCGCCACCATCGGTTCTGGCTAGTCTTACTCAAAGAAACCTACTAAGAGGTTATTTATTAAGCATACCTAGCGGGCAGTCTATTGCTGAAGCCATGCGAATAGAGCCTATGCGTCATAAAGAGCTTGTAGATGGATTGAATGAGGAACAGAAGTGCGTTATGTATGATTCTGGATTTACCGCACGTACACCTTTATGGTATTATGTGCTTCAGGAAGCTAAAGTTCAGACTGAAGGTAACTCCTTGGGTTATGTTGGAAGTATGTTGGTTTCAGAAACTTTAATAGGGATGGTAAAGGGAGATTTCAACAGTTATCTGTATAATATGGATCATCCCGCTGTGAGTCCCGATGGAATTGAATTGCCGGGTGGTTCCGGAAAGA
>CBDTXN010000070.1:0-14121 GCA_965364455.1 uncultured Flavobacteriaceae bacterium | reverse complement strand
CATTCTTATTTTACCTTGCGCCATTTTGATCCTTTCGATAAGTATGGCGATTATCCAGAAATACGAAAAACATGCAGATTAAACTGAACTTTATTTGACCTAATTAAACTCCCAGCCAATACCCGTTTGAACCACATAATCAAGGTCTGTAGCACCTTCAATTGACTGGTTATCATAATTCAAGGTTAGTCCGGCTTTTATATAAAAATCGAGAGGAAGGTCGTATTTGGTATCCAGATTATAATCTACCCTCCATCTCCCGCTTTCCGTTAAACTGGGATAAACGATTAGTCTTGTTAGCAAGCTCCAGTCACCAATATCATATAGATTTAGTTCAGAGCCTATATAGGCCTCCAGTGAATTCTGGTTTGCGATCTGGTTCTCGAAATTTTCATTCACCCCGGAAATACCTCCCTCAACTGCCAGATAGGAGACATTGGTATGAATAATATATTTACCAAAACCTGCCTTAAGGTTAGTTCTTAAATTTAATAACTGTTCAGTATTAGATAGAAATGAAATTACTGAACCAAAATACCAGTCCTTCTTCAGGAATGCCCTGTAAGAAAGGTCGCCATCCTGTCTTCGTACGGGGTCCACATTATCCTGGTTAGATCTAAGCAGGCTGTAACTTGCCTTTAACCACCATTTAGGAGCGGTATATCCAATATTTGCCCTCCCACCAATCTGGTTGAAATTATTGGCTTTGGTGAAACTGTAATCAGCATCGATTGAGGCACTAACCCTGCTCCAGAAATCTTTTTCATAAGATTTAAAATATACGATCTCATCTCTCTTAACCCTTACGGTATCCCCACTTACTCTGTAGATCTCCCATTCTGGCACTGCCACAGATTTTATTGTGCCATTCAACCTGCGACCGTCGGTGAGATTAATTAGGTAGGTACTTTCAGAAAAAAGTTCATTCACCTTGTCCCATTCTATCTTAAAATCACTGTCGCTGTAATCTGTTTCTATAGTTATAACCCCTTTGTCCAGTGATTTTACTTCTCCCACCATGATATTATTATTGGTAAAAACAAGTGAATCCTTCTGGGCTGTCAGGATTAAACTGAAAAATAGTAAAGAGGTTGTTAGTAGAAATTTGTTCATGGATCAATATTATTTTGGATACAGAAGAACAAATATCGCTCTGAATCCCCATTCTGCTGTATTGGCATTACCATATGGTATCCTGGGGCCAATAGCTACCTGTGCAAGTTGTTTTCCTAGCGAGATCACTTTAGAGCCAACAATATTGATCGTTCCGGAAGTTGCATTGTAATCCCAGCTTTGCGATAACTCAGTATTCAGGGTTATAGCGTAGCCTCCCTTGTAGTTTTTGGCAATAAAAGGCTGAAAAAAGGTAGTATTTACATCTGGACGATCATCATCACCTGCTACAGACCAGATATGATTAACCAGAGTACCCAGGGTGATATCCCAGAACTGTTTTACAGCAACTCAGGTTGGCCCTATACCAAATTTATCTGAACCTAGATTATCGGTAGCGGTTGGAACTAGAAAAACAGGTCCTACACCCCAGATAAGTCCACCAGAAGTCGGTTCTTTTGGAGAAAAGAACCCGCTTACTACAGCATCTCCTAAACCAGTTTGCCGTCCACTATTACCCATAACATCATTTTGCCTGGTGATAGGTAATATTACACGCGCTATCAGGTTCCAGTCTTCGCTTAAACTCAAGGGAACCACCGGTTGAACATTAAGGGTAAAACGGGTGCCATCCTCAGGCCCAACTCCAAAATCGAAGTTTCCCTGGAAAGGAACGCTGATTAGACTGGCCACAGGGTTCTGTAACTTTTTAGCTAGGTCCTCTGCGCTAGGAGCTGCATCCTGTTCCTCTTGTGAATAAGTGAAAAACGTAATCCCCAAAAAAAACAATGGCACTATAAATTTTCTGCTAAACCTGACGATGTAATGATTTTTCATAATAACGGTTTTAAGTGAAATTATCTTTCAGGCTCTGCCTGTTGAGTTTGATTACAGTTGTTTTTATCCAGTTTTATATAGGATAACTACATATTGATATTAAAAATTAATTGTGATCACACGAGTTTTAATTTCACCTTTAAATCTACAAATAAAAATATATAAAAATCTGTATATCAGAATTTAGCGATTGTTTAAGTTGAAATTTCATCCATTTTATAAAATGGACGCTTTCAGATTAAAGGGATTCAAATCTTATATTTCATTACGAATCAATCCCATCTCCTTTGGTGGGTCGAAAAAGGATAGGTAAGGTTATTTCCCTTATTTCTAAAAGGAATATCGTATGATCTGTTAGAGCAAAATGCTGGTTTCTGAAAGTTTCAGTTTGACCTTTGAAAAATTTAGTTACTTCAATATGAAATCTGCGGCCATCTGGGCATGGAGATCTGTAGTAGATAAGAGGGGAAGGTCATATTTGGTATTTTCAAAAAGAATGGGGAGTTCAGTGCACCCAAGGATCATCCCCTCAGCTCCACGGTCTTTTAATAAATTCATTTGGGTTAAAAAGAAAGATCTAGCCTCCTCTGAAAAAATTCCCTGGGTAAGTTCCTTGGATACATAATGATGAGCCTGGCTTAGACAATGGTCTTCAGGAATTATAGTCTCAATACCATACTTTTCCTTTAATACCTTCGGAATAAAATCTTTGGTCATTGTAGGTCGGTTTCCCAGCAGGCCTAAGGTTTTTAAACCTAATTTCCTTGCTTCCTTACCTATGGCGTCGGCTATATGTAGAATGGGAATACCAATCTTAGGCTGAACATGATCAAAGACCATGTGAGGGGTATTAGCACAAATAACTATAGCTTTTGCACCGTCATCTTCCAGCATTCTGGAAGTTTTAAGATAGGTCTCATTGATCATGTCTACATCCTGGGCTCGCATTAATTCTATATTCTGACTATAAATAAGCATGGAAGGATTAGCCTGGGAGCCAATTTTCTTCTGAACCATTTCATTGATAAGTCGATAATAGACTATGGTTGAATGATATGAGGTGCCTCCTATGAGACCTATGAATTCCATGATCTTAGAAATTATAATTATCGTAGCCGCCCTGAAGATCAAAGATCTTAGGGAAACCCATTTTCTTCATAATGCGGGCTGCTTTTTTACTTCTACCCCCAGATTGACAATAAACATAAACCGGCTCGTTTTTATCTAGTTTCTCCAGTCCCGCGATAAAACTTTTCTGATTAAAGAAGTCCAGGTTAGTGGCGTCCTTGATCGCTCCCTGTTTGTATTCTCCCGGAGTCCTTACATCTAAGAGCTGAACATCGCCAGCGCATATTTCTCCTTCATATTGAGAAGCTGTTAGTACCTTGATGTTTTCATCTTCCTGAGCCTTCGCTCCAAATAATGTGCTGAATAGTGACATAATTAAAATGAATTTTTTCATACTGTAAATTTAAGTAGGAGAAGATCGATTGAAAGTAACTTGAGTTACCTAGATTGATTTATTTTAGAATTGATATTTCAAAAATAAAAAAGGCGACCATTCAGCCGCCTTTTTCTAATTTTTATTTAAAATTATTTCAGTGTTGAAGGACAAACATAATCTGTTGTTTCAATTCCGGCTTCCCTAATTGCTTTGAAACCGCCCTGAACATCGACTAGATTGTGAATGCCACGACTCTTCAGTATAGAAGCAGCGATCATACTGCGATATCCCCCGGCACAATGCACGTAAAAGGTTTCTTCTTCAGGATATTCAGCCAAATGCTCGTTGATCTCAGACAATGAAGTGTGTTTTGCATCTGCAACATGTTCAGCCTGATATTCTCCGGGTTTTCTAACATCGAAAACAGGAACATTATTTACTACTTCCTTGAATTCGCTGGCAGAAACAGTTTTCACACTATCTGTATCTTTACCTGCTTTAAGCCAGGATTCGAAACCGCCCTCCAGATACCCCAGGGTATTGTCGAAACCTACTCTGGAAAGTCTGGTAATTGCTTCTTCTATACGATCTTCATCACCAATCAAAAGGATTGGTTGCTGAACATCCTTGATAAGATCTCCTACCCATGGAGCGAAACTTCCGTCCAGTCCTATAAATATTGATCCGGGAATATGAGCCTTTGCAAAATCATTCTGATGTCTTATATCCAGCATTACCGCACCGGTCTCATTTGCTGCAGCTTCAAAAGCCTCTGGGCTCAATGCACTTTGACCTTTTGCCATTATCTCTTCAATATCCTCATATCCTTCCTTGTTCATTTTTACATTCATCGGGAAATAAGCAGGAGGAGGTAACAAACCGTCGGTTACTTCTTTGACGAATTCTTCTTTGGTCATATCTGCCCTAAGCGCATAATTCATCTTTTTTTGGTTACCCAGGGTATCTACGGTTTCTTTCATCATGTTCTTACCGCAGGCAGATCCAGCACCATGTGCAGGATAAACAACGATATCATCTGAAAGGGGCATAATTTTACTGCGTAAACTATCGTAAAGGATAGCTGCAAGGTCTTCCTGGGTCATACTTGCTGCCTTTTGGGCAAGGTCTGGTCTCCCCACGTCTCCAAGGAATAAAGTATCTCCGGTAAACAAGGCATGATCTTCCCCGTTTTCATCCTTAAGCAAATATGTAGTACTCTCCATAGTATGACCGGGAGTATGCAGCACTACAAAAGTTAGATCTCCTAATCTAAATTCCTGACCGTCTTCGGCAGTGATCGCTTCAAAATTAGGATTGGCATTAGGCCCGTAAATAATAGGAGCTCCGGTTTTTTGAGAAAGGGTAACGTGACCGGAAACAAAATCTGCATGGAAATGGGTTTCAAAGATATACTTGATCTTAGCCCCGGCGTCATTTGCTTTATCTATGTATGGTTGTACTTCCCGAAGCGGATCTATGATCGCAACCTCGCCTTTACTTTCAATATAATAGGCTCCCTGAGCTAGACAACCTGTATAAATTTGTTCTATTTTCATGATCTTAAATTTTCCTGACCAACTAAATTAATAAGGATCAGATTTTACGGAAACAAAAATATGGCAAGTTAAGTTTCTGTTCAGTAACTATTATTACATTTCCGGGATAAACTTATTTTGTTTTAGGCGAAAAGTTGCTATATACCTTGCTATTCTAGCCTATTTTATCCCTTTTTTAATCCTGAACAGATGTTTAATACATTGTATTTGGGTGGGCAGATTTATCTGGTATTTGCTGAATAGCGTCCCAGTGTTCACATATTTTACCATTCACATCAAATCTGAAAAAATCCATGGTCACATACTGTTCATTACCTGGCCAGGTCTGATGAGTATGCAGGGCAACCAGGTCACCTTCAGCAATACAACGGTGAAAATCTATTGATTTTTCAGGATACTCTCTTTGCATTCTTTCAAAGTATTCAATGAATCCTGATTTTCCATCAGCTACATCGGGATTATGCTGAATATATTCATCACCTACATACAATGCTATTGCTCTTGCCGGATCCCCTTCAAAAGCCATTTTGTAGAAACTTAGGGCATTCTCTTTATTTTTTTCCATGAATCAATTTTATTTTTTCGCCAGTTATAAGCAAAGGCATTTAATTGAAAAATTTATAATCGATCTTGTTCTCAAAAGAAAATCATCAATTCTATAGAGAATACATTTTGGTGGAATTCTTTATCCAATTACTTACGCAAAACAACAATACCCCTTATTTATTTCTCGGTCAATTTAATCGTAAGAATATTAAAAACAGACCATTAACCTTGAAATGGAAGCGTTTAAAGTTTACCATGAATTTATAAGAATGGATCGATTAAAAATTATAAAATGTTCCATAGATTATTGAATAATGGTGTATATTATGCTGTATTACAATTTGTTTGATCATTCCCTACAGATCTATATTTTCTTTTCTAAAACGAAATACCTGGCGATAGCAATTAAAATTATAATCTATCGGCAAAAATGATTTCGTAACGCTTTAGTTATTGGTTTTAAATGTTGAACCTGTTGAGCTCTCTATTTCTAAATAGATTCATATAAGATAGGATCAATTCATTTAAATGATTTGAAATTTAAACTAAAGGATATGAGCGTTCCGGAAACCAGGGTAAAAAGGATCGAATTAGCAGTATTAAAGAAGAATAAGTATCTGGCCGAGAATGCGATCCTTAGATACTTAGTTTTCGCAGCCCTTTACGTTTCAGAAGGTATACCCATAGGTATCATTTTCTTTGCCATTCCGGCCTGGCTGGCCATGAACTCTGTGGCAGCTACAGCTATAGCAACCTATACTGCCGTAAGTTTAATTCCTTGGACATTTAAATTGCTGGTGGCGCCAATCCTGGATAGATATACATTGCTGTCCATGGGAAGAAAACGACCCTGGATCATTATAGGACAGATAGGACTGGCTATAAGTGTATTCTCAATGGGATTTATTCCTAACCCTTTGAATAATCTGGATATGCTGATGATCTTTGGGTTTACAGTCAGCTTTTTTGGAGTGATCCAGGATATAGCAATAGATGGTATGGCTGTAGAGTTAATTCCACGGGTGCAGCAGGCACGGGCGAATGGAATTATGTGGGGTTCAAGAATTATAGGTCAATCCCTTTCGCTTTTAATCGGAACGGCTTTAATTAATATTGTTGGTTTTACCAATGCAGTTACCTCATTGTCGTTATTGGTCATATTACTCTTATCTGTTCCCATATACTTTAGAGAACATCGTGGAGAAAAAATGTTACCCTGGACAAAAGGTAAAGCTTCTGAACTAACCTCAAATATGCATATTGGAACCTGGAAGGAATTGTTGAGTAACCTAAAGAAATCCAGCATTCTAAAGGCAAGTCTGCTGCTTTGTTTCGGTATTTTTTTATTCGGAATGATGTCTGGAATGGTAGATGTGCTATTACCAATTTTTACGGTGCAACAACTGGAATGGACAAATACTGCCTATTCCAATGTCTATTCAGCATCCACCATAACCAGTGGTTTTATAGGGATCTTTATTGGTGGTTTTGTAATTGATCTGTTAGGGACTAAAAAAATGATCTCCTATCTGTTTACAGGTTTGATATTGCTTTTTATCAGTTTTATTCTCTTATCGAGTTACTGGCAAAATACCACCGTGGTCTTCGGATTTGTTATCCTGTATTATCTTCTATACACCCTGGCTACAATTGCCACATTTGCTATCGGGATGAAACTGTGCTGGGAAAAAGTCTCTGCTTCTCAATTCACCATTTATATGACGCTGAATAATATTGGAACTTCCTTTGGCGCCTGGTTACTGGGCATACTAACCGTTAATTTTGAATGGACTGTTATTTTTGGCTTTGTGGCGACCTTGCCTTTTATTGGCTTCTTTGTTTATAGAAGCATTCGAATGAGAACGCACCTTGAACGAATTCAAAAATTTGTCGACAAAGAATTTTCGCAAATGCAAGACGATACTTTAATCCCATTGAAGAAAGAAATTAAAAATTGAATCCCGAAAAAATTAAATACAGGTTTTACTAGTTATCTTTTTCAGATTTCTTGAGTTCCTCAATCTCTTTTAAAACCTGGTTGGCTTCAAGCATTTTATCATCGCTCTTACTGCGGTTGGTGGTGGATAGTTGATGAGCTTCTTCCAGGAGTTTCCTGTATTTAATTTCGAGCTTTTCAACCTGTGACTTCTTTTTGAATAATCCAAACATAGCTTTTTTCTTAAATATAAGACTATCAGGACACTTCTTAGAGTAGATCTTTTAATTTTAGTAGTTCTGGCTATTACTTTAACTATTGTTATAGGGTATTCCAGACGGTTTGGTAGTTAATTTTAGATCACGTAGTCTTAGTCCAGAGAAGATTTATTATAGATCACAGGCATCTTGCCTTTCCATTTATTCCATAAATCCTCTTCGCTAATTAATTTAGCCATAAAATGACCTACGTTAATACGGCTGGTCTTACCAGCGTTAAATATGGCACTTCTTATTGGGGAAGGGTGTATTTCATATTCAGTCACCACGTCTTCATTAACTAAGGAATCTGGCCTAACCGCAACCCATTCGATAAAACTTTGTTTTTGAACCAATTGTGTTCTTAAATAATCAGCTGCTTTTTCATTATCCACATGGGGAGGAAGTAGTAGGCGAAGAACACCTATAACACATTTCTGGGCAAATGAAATGGGTTCTTCCAGATCGCGATTTCTATT
This sequence comes from uncultured Flavobacteriaceae bacterium, assembly GCA_965364455.1. Lineage (GTDB taxonomy): Bacteria > Bacteroidota > Bacteroidia > Flavobacteriales > Flavobacteriaceae > Christiangramia. The sequence goes on along the minus strand of CBDTXN010000070.1, from coordinate 5,953 downwards.
GCCGGTTGTATTCATTAAAACAAACTTCACAGGTTTTTCCGGATGGTTCGATTTTACAGCATTGCATAATCTCTTTGTAGCATCTGTGACAAGTTTCCTGGGATGGCCATAAATACCTTTCCAGGTGAGGTTATGTCCCAAACAGGATGCAATTGCATCACATCCTTTCACATATTTAGCCATTTCCTCGTCGGTTAATTCTAAAATGCTGGCAGAGATAACCTGCAGATTTTTAGCAATTTTCCATGATTCCGGTAATTTCTCGGGGGATCTTACCACAATTTTCACTGTATGATCCCGAAGTAGAAGTTGTTCCACCAAATGTTTTCCGGTAGCACCACTGGCACCTACTACTAAAATCTCCATATTTTTTAAGCTTTATTCTAAAAGGTTGTCGATGTTTTAACGTTTTGACATATAAATTGTTACAAAGATTTTCCTGATAATATTGATTTCTGCATAGGGTAAGGCTTTACATGGTTAAATTTATTAAAAACCGGATAATGTCAATTGTAAATATCTGGTTTTCAGATTAATTTTAAACAAAGTAATAGGAAATTGGTCATATTTTGGTCATTCTCAAAACTCTAACAGCGTTTATCAAAGATTAAGATTATGAAATTTCAATACACTTTTTTGATATTGGCAATTAGCCACTTAAATGTTTATAGTGAATTTTTAAAAACAGGTATAGGTTTTAACGCTTATTATGCCGCGAAAATGGTCAGTACCAGGGTAAAATAAAAACTGAATTAAGGTGTTAGCAGAATTTTATCTAATTTAATTGAATCAACCGATCTTTATATTTATGAGGTTTTTCAGCCTATTCTTTCTATTGGAAAATTCAAAAGAAACAAACCCTTTTGTCACGATGGATACCGAAACCGCTCTGGTTTGGACAGCTATGGTTTTTGGACTGATTCTTTTTTTACTCCTAATGACCAGGATTATTCATCGTTGGTTAAAGAGAAGGATAAGGAAAAGAAAACCTTATGCAAATTTTTCAACACTAAACGTTGTCAATAAAATTTTAAATACACTCTGGATCATTCTTGGCGTGATACTCTTAAGTTTTATATTTATTGATAAGGATAAATATGAGATAGTAGGTGAAAACTTCCGATTGATTTTTTATATAGGTTTTGTCCTGATCTTTAGTATCGTAGTTGCCAGTATAGTAGACCACCTATTCAAAAACCTTATAAAAAAAGCCGTTGACCATGGTTCAGATCCAACCAATTATAAATTCCTTAGATATTTAAGTGTAGTAACTACTTATATCATAGGCCTAATACTTATTACCCTTGCATTTCCTTCCTTAAGAGGCATAGCTCAGACGGCCATAGGTGGGGCAGGAGTACTGGCCATTGTTATTGGAGTTGCATCACAGGAAGCTTTAGCCAATCTAATAGGTGGAGTCTTTATTATTGCCTTTAAGCCATTTAAAGTGGGAGATGTTATCAGGCTTTCAGATAGCCTGGTAGGGGTTGTTCATGATATTACTCTAAGGCATACGGTAATCAGAAATTATGAAAACAAGATGATCGTGATTCCAAACTCCATCATCAATAAAGAAAAGGTCACCAATTATGATATGGAAGAAAAAAGGATCTGCCAATGGATTGAATTAGGTATTTCCTATGATAGTGATTTAGATCTTGCAAAAAAGATCATGCAGGAAGAATGTGAATCCCATCCCGATATTCTGGATACCAGAACTAAATTAGATCTAAAGAACGATGTCCCAAAAGTATTGGTTAGGGTAATTAGCCTTGGTGATTCATCTGTAAACCTGAGAGCATGGGCCTGGTCTAAAGATTTTGCTTCAGGGTTTAAAATGAAATGTGAATTAATTGAAAGTATTAAAAAACGTTTTGATGCCGAAGGAGTTGAAATTCCTTTTCCACATAGAACCCTTGTTTTTAAGAATGATAAAAAGGTAAATGTTACGATGGATTGATCCTATTCCTCTTTAGGTAACCAACCAAAGATGACTGCCATTAATCTGCAGAAATTGATGCTATATTAAGACTTAAGCCTGGTTGAAATTTTCAATTTTAATGAAATTAAGAAATATGAACTAATTTCTTCAATTACCCATTTCAAGGTGTTATAATCTTTCTATCTTGATTTCCGAAAAAGAAAATCCATAAGCCTTTATGCGCATTATCAATGCCCACCAGAACAACCTTAAAAATATTGATCTAAGCATTCCTGAGAACCAGTTGATTGTTGTGACTGGATTGTCTGGTTCAGGGAAATCATCCTTAGCGATGGATATTATCGCCAATGAGGGATATCGTTATTTTTTAGAAAGCCTTCCGGCATATAATCAGCAGAATGCGCAATCTATGCCCACTGCCGAGGTAGACGATATTGAGGGTTTACCACCGGTTATAAAGGTGGAACAGTCAAAACGTTTTCAATCTATTAATACTACTTTCGGAACACTTTCTGAAATAGCCGCTGTTTTCAGGATCCTTTTCGCTCGTTACTCATCGGAAGAGACCATGAGTAAATCCATCTTTTCTTTTAATCACCCAAAGGGAGCTTGTGAACAATGCCGCGGAATAGGTGAAGCGGAATTTATCGATCTGGATAAGTTGGTGGGGGATGAGAATAAAACTCTTAGGGAAGGAGCTATTACTACGACTTTGCCTAATGGTTATATCGTTTATTCTCAGATCACCGTAGATGAAATGAATAAAGTATGCCAGGCCCATGGCTTTAGCGTGGACATACCCTGGAAAGAACTTTCTGAAGAGCAGAAAGATGTCGTTTTAAACGGGAGCGATCGCATTAAAGTATTCTACGGAAAACATAGTATTGAGTCAAGACTTAGATGGAAGGGGTTGAAGGCGAAACCTCGTGAGGAAGGATATTATAAAGGCATGCTTCCCATCATGAACAATATTTTAAAACTTGACCGGAATAAGAATATTCTGAGGTTTGTCAGTTCTCAGATCTGTCCAGGTTGTAATGGAGCAAGGATCAAAGCTGAACATCTTAAATTTAAATGGAAAGGACTGAATTTTCAGCAATGGATGGATCTTTCTCTGGCTAGTTTATACGATAGGCTTAATAGGCATGATCATTCGGAAGGTGAGCGTGTTTTGGTTGATAAGATCTGTGTACAGTTGTTCGACCTGATAAGGCTTGGAATGGAGGAGTACAGTCTAAGTACACCAAGTAGCGACATATCCTCAGGAGATGCCCAGCGCATTAAATTGATAAAACAGGTCAATTCCAACCTACAGGGCATTTTGTACGTTTTTGATGAACCTTCCATAGGACTGTCTGAAGATTATAAGAATTATTTACGACATATTCTCAATCGCTTAATTAAGCGGGGCAATACGGTAATGGTGGTAGAACACGACCTGGACTTTATTCGTTCTTCAGATTGGATCATAGAACTAGGTCCTGAAGCAGGAATCAATGGAGGAGAGGTTATATTTAATGGGCCAGTACAGAAATTCTTAAACTCAAAAGGGCTCTCAAGCCCTACTTTGGAAGAATTCCGCAAAGAAGTATCAAATTCCGATAATAAAGCTAGAATTGAATCGGTAGGTTCATTCCAGCCACATTTAGGACAATTGACCACGGTAAGCAGAAAAACACCCCAGATACTAAAAAAACTTAGAGAATACAGTGAGAAAGAGGATCTGCAATTACTCATGGTTTCAGATCAACCCATAGGGAAAACACCCCGAAGCAATCCTGCCACCTATACAGGCTTGGCCGATAAAATACGTGATCTTCTGGCTAAAACATCTGAAGCAAAAGATCTGAAATTAGGAAAGGGAGCATTTTCATTTAACAATAAACGCGGAAGATGTGAAGCCTGTGAAGGTGCAGGAGTAATTACCTTATCTATGAATGTGCTGGGGACAATTAATCAGGTTTGTCCTACCTGTAATGGTAAAAGATTTAAGTCTGAGGTATTAGATGTGCATTGGGGAAATAGAAATATCGCAGATATTTATAATCTAAGTATAGAAGAAGCTTTTGATTTCTTTTCCGGAGAAAAGAAGATTACCAAGATCATTTCTTTAATGCTGCAGCTTGGTCTGGGTTATATTAAACTAGGACAACCTTCCAATACCTTATCTGGAGGGGAGGCACAGCGAATTAAACTCACCAAACATTTCGCAAAGCAATCAAAAAAGACACTATTGCTTCTGGAAGAACCCAGTATAGGTTTGCATCAGCAAAATGTGAGACAGTTACTTAAAGCCTTGCATCAATTGAAGGAACAAACTGCCGGAATTATTTGCTTTGAAAGCCATCCGCTATTCCAATCTTCTTGTGATATACTGATAGATAATTCGCTGAAAAATGAAGTGTTAGGTCAAAATGAAACTTCAGATCTGCAAAGAGATTCGATCTCAATTAAGGGTGCACGAACGCATTACCTGAAGGATCTGAACCTGGATCTACCAAAAAATCAATTATCTGTAGTAACCGGGATTTCAGGATCGGGAAAATCCTCTTTGGTGATAGACACGCTGCATGGATATGGATTACAGGAAATGACAAAACAGTTTTCGGCCTATCAGCAGTCAAGGGTTGGAGTGAATTTCCAGATGGAAGTGGAATATATCGAAGGTCTTAGTCCCACCATTTGTGTAACCCGTAAGGAGAGGACATTTACGGAGCGATCGGATATTGCCAAACAGACGGGTATAGATAAAATTTTACGATTTGCCTTTTCTAGAAAAGCGCAATATGAAGGAAAGGAATTATCTGCCAGTCATTTCTCTAATAATCATGAACTAGGAAAATGTTCAATTTGTGATGGAATAGGTAATGAATTACTTCCCGATCTCGATAAAGTAATACTTGATAAAAATGAGAGTATCGCCACGGGACTTTTTGAGCATAACAAATCTCTCGCCTACTACGGTCAACCTGGTAGTCAGTATATGGCGATCGTAAAGGAGATTGGTAAAGAGTATGGATTTGACCTTGAAACTCCTTTTAATGAACTATCAGACAAGCAAAAGGAGCTTCTTTTTAATGGAACAGGTGAAACTATCTGGAAAACCAATTGGGAATTCAAAACCAAAACCAGAAAGGGGACCCAGGAATTAAGCATGACCTGGGATGGTCTTTTTGGCTATTTAAAAGATGAATATTACAAGACCAGGAAAAACAAGAATATTGACAGGCTCAAGGCGCTTTTTTCCCCGGCTAAATGCAGTCATTGTGAGGGTAGTGGACTAAAACCTGAGAGATTGGAATTTCAAATTGACGGCAGATCAATACATGAAATCAGGTCTATGAATTTTAGTGCTTTGGAAGAATGGCTTACAGCTACTGAAATTGAAGAGGAAATAGATGAAAAACTTATTTCCAGGATCAAACCTCATTTGATAAATACCATAAAAAGAGCAAGACAATTACACATTGATCACTTGCAGCTTAATCGTAAATCTTCCACGCTTTCTGGTGGTGAAAATCAACGGGTAGCACTTATCAAACAATTAAATAGTCCACTTAAGGGCATTACTTATTTATTGGATGAACCTTCTGCGGGATTGTCCAACGATAATATTCCAGACCTTATTGCGATTCTTAACGAACTTATCGCAAAAGGAAATACGGTAGTGGTTATCGAACACAACAAGGAGATTATTTTAGCTGCAGACAGGTTAGTTGAGTTAGGACCACAGGCAGGTAAACTAGGAGGTTTTATTACTTTTGAAGGTAGCCCAGAGGAATTTCTAAAACGGGCAGATTGTCATCCATATTTGAAGGAGCCTTCGCAAACGAATCCATTAACAAAAGGAGAAGTATTTATTGATATTCGAAACCTATCTAAGCATACTTTAGTGAAAGATTCGCTACAGATACCGGTTGGCGGAATTACGGCAATAAGCGGAAAATCTGGAATAGGAAAGACCACTTTGGTAAAGGAGATCCTGATCCCAAGTATTGAGACAGGTAATCC
>CBDTXN010000069.1:0-14198 GCA_965364455.1 uncultured Flavobacteriaceae bacterium | reverse complement strand
ATGATTGCTCAGACCCACAGAAATTCAGTAGCGCTAGGAGGAAGAATTGCAGGTATCCTGGTACAGCACTTTGACGGCCTTGATGCGCAGCAAATTGCTTATGACCAATATAACATAGGAGAGAGTGATGTTGATGACCTTTGGGATTTTGGTCTGTATGGAGCAGGTTCTATGAAAGATGCCTTCGTTATTATTCAGAATAATGAAGGAGAAGTCAGCGCTTTAGCCAAGCTATATATGGCTGCAAACCTTGGAGTAGCTACAAGTTCCTGGGGAGATATCCCTTATTCTGACGCTTTTGTTGGAGATGAAGGAAATTTGAATCCAACCTATGATACGCAGGAGTCTATTTATATGGAGATTCAATCGCTATTGACTCAGGCTATCGATGAAGGAGTAGCTTCTGGAATTGGTGCATTTGCAGGCGCAGGCAGTGCAGACAATGTTGACTGGGAAGGAGTTGCCCATGCCTTAAAAGCAAGGTATTATTTACATCTAACTTCAGTTAATGGTACTTCTGCTGCGCAAAATGCGTTAAGCGAAATTCAGCAGGCATTCTCGAGTACTGCTGCTCAACCGGATTTCATTTATAGTACCCCGGCCCAAAACGCTAACCCTTGGTTTTTGTTTGATAATGACAGGCCAAGTACACTGGGAATTTCGGAGGTTTTATATACTGAAATGAGTAATAATAACGATCCGCGACTACCATTGTATAGTACAGATGGCGAAAGCTTTGCCGGAATTGAAGGATTATTCTGGGGGCAGGCAGATTCACCGACTCCTTTAATTTCTTACTGGGAGGTTAAGTTTATTGAAGCTGAAGCTTTAGTTAGAACAGGAGGATCTGATTCCGAAGCTGAAGAAGCGATGAAAGATGCGGTTGAAGCCAATATGCTCTACATGGGTATAGAACAGGGTGAAGTAGATTCTTATGTCAACGGATTATCCCTTTCTGGATCTGAAAGTGATAAAATTCAAACCATTATTAATGAAAAATGGGTTGCGCTTTATGGCAACGCTCCATTTGAATCATGGGTAGATTACAGAAGGACGGGATATCCGGAATTAACACCGAATCCCGATGCAGTTCCTAACGTAAACCCATCGGGTATAATTCCAAGAAGATATTTATATCCAATTTCTGAACGTCAGGCGAATCTGGAAAATTACAATGCAGCTATCCAGGCGCAAGGTGGTCATTTACTGGATGATGAAATTTGGGCCTTCCCAAGTAATTAGAATTAGCCAATCAATTCGAAAAACCACCTTCGGGTGGTTTTTTTATTCCTTTTTTGAATCTTCTTTATAGATATAGTTGTATTCAGATTCGTTTGAATCATCTTCCACCTCATCTTCAGGCAACTTTTCAATAAAATTCCCATTTTCATCAAAATGCCTCATAAATGGATCGTCCTCTTCAGAATAATCAGGTTGCTCCCAATGATATTTTGGTGCTTCCGCTATATTATTTCTGAAAATCAAGGCGAGGCTAAAGCCACTAATTAAGCCAGAAAGGTGACCTTCCCAGGAAATAGTAGGATCTATAGGCATAACATACCAAACCAATCCACCATAAATAAATACAACGATAAGAGACAGAGCTACAAGTCGATAATATTTCGAAAAAATCCCTTTAAAAAATAAAAACGATGCAAGAAGATAAATAATCCCACTGGCACCAATATGGTTGGACGGCCTGCCAATAAGCCATGTAAGCAATCCTGAAGCAACAAGACCAATCAAAAGCACTTTCCAGCTAATTGGCCGGTAAAAATAAAATAGTGCAAGCGATAAAATGAATAATGGAATGGTATTATTGAATAGATGCTCAATGTCTGAATGGATAAAAGGTGAGAATAAAATACCCCTGAGACCTATTACCTCTCCTGGCCTTACCCCAAAAGTATTAAAGCTTACCCCAAACCGGACTTCAACCCAAAACACTATCCAGATCAAAAGAACGAATAGTATTGGATATCCAATAGTTCCACTCGTAAAAACAAAAGGGCTGGATGCTTTCAAATTTTCTTCAATTTTAATTAATATTACAAAAAAGCATCCAAACTATCACGGATGTAAAACTGTCATATAACTTATTGCTATGAATCAACCTCTCGCTGAGAGATTACGCCCTAAAACTCTTGATGACTATCTTAGTCAGACGCACCTAGTTGGTGAAAATGGTGCATTAAAGCAGCAAATAAAACAGGGAATAATACCTTCCATGATCTTCTGGGGACCTCCCGGCGTAGGTAAAACAACTTTAGCTAACATTATTGCCTCAGAATCCGGAAGGCCGTTTTTTACGCTAAGTGCTATAAGCAGCGGAGTAAAGGATGTGAGAGAAGTTATTGAAAAAGCCAAGAAAAGTGATGGATTATTCACAACAAAAAGCCCCATACTATTCATTGATGAGATCCACAGGTTTAGCAAATCGCAACAGGACTCATTGCTTGGCGCAGTTGAAAAAGGCTGGGTCACTCTCATTGGTGCGACTACCGAAAATCCCAGTTTTGAGGTTATATCTGCATTATTATCCAGGTGTCAGGTATATATTTTAAAGCCGTTTTCCAAAGATGACCTGGTAGCTTTACTGGAACGGGCGATCAAAAAAGACAAGATAATTGCTTCAAAAAATGTTAAGCTAACTGAAACGGAAGCCTTACTTAGATTGAGTGGAGGAGACGCAAGAAAGCTTTTAAACATATTTGAACTCCTGGTTACTTCTTCAGAAAAAAATGTTGAAATCACCAACGACCTGGTTCTTTCTAAAGTTCAGCAGAACACTGTTCTCTACGATAAAACAGGGGAGCAACATTATGATATTATTTCGGCCTTTATTAAATCTATTAGAGGAAGTGATCCTAACGCAGCAGTTTACTGGTTAGCGCGAATGATCGAAGGCGGTGAAGATGTAAAATTCATAGCCAGAAGACTCCTTATTCTAGCCAGTGAGGATATTGGAAATGCCAATCCTACAGCCCTTGTGATCGCTAACAATTCATTCCAGGCAGTGAATACTATTGGCTACCCGGAAGCACGGATAATTTTAAGTCAATGCGTGACCTATCTCGCCACCTCTCCAAAAAGCAACGCTTCTTATATGGCCATTAACGAAGCTCAACGCCTTGTCAAAAAAACAGGAAATCTTTCGGTGCCTTTAGCAATAAGAAATGCCCCAACTAAATTAATGAAGGATATTGGCTATGGAAAAGATTACAAGTACGCCCATAATCACGAAGGGAATTTTGTTGCAGCTGAATTTATGCCTGACGAAATAAAGAATACTACCCTATACCAACCAGGCAATAATCAAAGGGAAAACGCACAACGGGAATTCTTAAAGAAACGCTGGCAAAAGAAGTATGGCTATTAATCTACAAATTCGTACTGAAGGCTAACCTTTTCCTTTTTCTGTTGATCGAAATATTCAACAATCAAATTCTTATCGGCATCAAAATTGGCAATTCCCTGTTTTGTTAGAGAGTTATAGATAAAACTTTTCCCGCCATCACTTTCAATAAGAATAGCTATTGGTTCTGAAGATCCTTCCTGAAATAAGGCATAACCCTGACTGGTTTTATTTAAAGAGAATGATTTTCCTTCATGAGTATAATTCAATTGATCAACTGCCTTCTCTGAGCTTGAAACAGCTTTTTCTTCTTCCTCTTCAGGATTTTGAGGATTATCAGCTTCAATTCGGGTACCAATAGATGCTACTACTACAGTTTTATCGGCCATTGATTCATCTTCAGTTTCAGCAACAGAAGCTTCCGAAGGAATATATTCATAATCTAGCTCTACAATAGATTGGAATGCATCTCTCAGGGCTTCATGATAGGCTTTTTGATATTCCTTCTCCCTACTCCTACCCTCTTCTGAACTAAAAACCACCTGACCATTACAATCCTTAAGCTTCAAAACCAATTTGGTTACAAATAAGCCTGAGTCATTCACTAATTCGGTATTTAAACCTAAACATCCATTCTTCTTTAAATCTGCAGGTTTACCTTCACTTCTCATCAAAGTATTAAAGCCTTCACGTTCAAATAAGAATTTTGTTAGAGAATTAAGTTGATATTTGTTTTCCTCTCCCAAAAACTCAAAGCTTTCAGGGATAATAATGTATTTATACTCATTGATACTTTGAGCTGAAGAGAAGAATATTCCGCCAAAAATGAATAATGTAGTCAGTATTTTTTTCATAATTCTTTAAAAATAAATTGCATCCCTAATTGCAGGGAGGCACTGTTTGCTTTCGCTAAATTAGTGTAACCAATAATATCGTTAGCCGCAATATAAATATTAAAATTATCAATTCTGGAAGACATCATAAACCCAAACTTGGTCAATGAGAATTCATCTACAGAATAAGCCGCTCTAAATCTGAAATTGTCGGTCACTTTTCTATCCCAGTAAGCCGTAACACCATAAGTTGGCCCCTTAGGACGATTAACCCCAGATATGATCATTCCGAACAAATTCATGAACCTGGGTTTCTTACTAAGTAGATAATCACAGGGCAAAATAGATTTTCCCGTACCAAATTGAAACGAGGCATTATATTTTAAAGGCCGCCAGGTTGTGTAACCATTATTGGTAGTCTCATCCTGTAAACTTCTATCTAACCTTTCCTCGAAGATCTCCCAGTATGGAATTGTTGGCTCGTTTCCATCCAACTCAGGAAATAAAGGTTCCAGTCCATTTGTCTGAAATGACCCGAAATAATGGTAATTCTCAACATCTTCCTGGTGAAACATTAAGCCAAGATCCTGAATTGATCCATTTACAGAAAATTGGTCGGTTACACGATAATTAAATCCAAGATCTACACCTAAGCCCACATTCTGTCCAAAGAATGATCGACTGAGTAATTCTGAAACGGCTCTATCCACCGTCATATTTTCTTCATCCTTCAAGGAGGCATATCCCGAGGTATTCACTCTAACATTCAATTCACTCACCTCATGCCGATAAAAGTTAGGTCCTCCTGGAGTTTCTACCGTCCTGAAGACACCTTCGTTTCCCGTACTTTCAACATTAAATACGCCTGAATACAATTTAAACCTACCGCCAACAGTTAATTTAGCATCTACCTTGTAGTTAAGACCGGCATGGTAAACCGTAAGAACTTCTCCCGTGAAATTAGCATCTGAAAACTGGAAATCCTGCCCTATATAATTCGCGTTTCCTTCAAAAGCGAGAATAGCCGGATCTTTTGGAAAGTAGGCAAAAACATCGAGTTCCTGATAAATACCAGTAGAGAAATATCCCCGGTTTCCAATCTTCCAACCTAAAGAAAGCACTTCTAATTGCTGATTGATAGAAAAATAATCTCCTTCCGTAATAGAATTCATAACCTCACGAACCCTTTGGTTCACATTATCATCCCCATCAGAAAATATATCGTAGGCAGTTACTCCGGTAGATCCAGCCGATAGGTGGATCTGAGAAAAAAAGGGAATTCCTATATGTTTCGTAAAGTCTATTCTTGCCCCGGGATTTTGCAGCAAAGACTGAGAAAGGTCATCTACATTATAAAGTAAAGGTCGGTTTTGAGCATGACCTGTAATTGCAGAAAAAAATAATAAGAACAGGGCTTTCTTCCACATATTAAAATTCAAAACTGAACAATCCTTTCGACATAAAACCCAAATCACCTTGCAGACCTTTATCTGCATCCAGAATTTCTAATTGAACCACCATCTGAATGGACCGCCTTAATTTGTTGATTTCATTCCCTTCTATAACCCTAACAGTATCAACAATAGAAGCGGCGCCCTCAAATCCAGCAGGAATTGTATAAGCGATATTCAACTGATTTCGGCCATTTTCACCCAGAAACCTAATATTACTATTAATTACATATGGGAAATTATTCTCGTGTCTGAATCGTAATGCTGCATATCTAAGATTTTCCTGGATATAATCATCATCTAAAAACTCCAGTCGCACCGTATCTCTAATTATTGGTGAATACTCACCGGATTGAGAATCGAGGAAATCAGTTTCATTAAGCTCATAAAATAATAGGTCTACCTCCAGATCAGGTTCCAGAGTTATGTCTTCTGCCTGTCCAAAATCTACATCCTTAAAACAAGATGAAAAAACAAGACTTGCTAAAAGTCCAAATAACAGTATTTTTCGGGGCTTAAATTTATTCACCAGCATACCTTCGTTGCGCGCGAAATTACCTAATCTTTAGGTTTATAAATAATCTAAAAGTTCTTTTAACTTTTGAACCTGAGGATATTGAATCTGCTTTGATTTTGTTTCCGGACTTAAATAAATAACATGCAGTCCAAAATTATGCGCACCAACAATATCTGCTTCCAGATTATCACCAATCATTACTGAACGACTAACATCTGCTCCACTCTTATCTATTGCAGTTTGAAATATCTGCGGGTGTGGTTTTTTCACCCCGGCTTCCTCAGAAGTAGTTATAGTTTCAAAGTAATCGTGAATTCCTGAACTCTTCATCTTTTTATGCTGAACCTCTTCAAAACCATTGGTGATGATATGAAGTCTGTACTTTCCCTTAAACAAATTAAGAAGATCTAAAGTCCCTTCCAGCAAATGATTATTTTTAGGGAGATGTTCTATATATTCATGAGCAATTTCGTTTATGGTGGCATCCTCAGTTTCAAATTTCAGGGAATCAAAACTATCTTTTAACCTGCCGTAGCGTAAATTTTCCTTTGAAACCGTATTATTCCTGTAACGCTCCCAGTATTTAAAATTAATTGGAGAATAAACCTTAAGAAATTCTTCAACTTCTATAGCTATATTTTGTTTTTCAAAGATTTCTCTGAAGGCCAGTTCTGAATTCTTTTCAAAATCCCAAAGGGTATGATCCAGGTCAAAGAAAACATGTTCTATATTATTCAATCTCATGAATTTGCTTTAAAAGTGAGTAATATAATTGCTGATCGGCATATCTGGTAAAATCGCTGTTTCTAAAAACACTTCGGAAAATACCTTTCACCCCTTTTACCTCCATCAATAGTCGTGCTAAATCTTCTTTTAATTTGGTCTTGCTCATTGAACCAACTGATTCAGAATTAAAAGCATAAGGGTAAACCCTTAGAGGCGTGGTAACCTCCATGTTGATATCATAAAAAAGATAAGGTGTACAGGTTCCAGCTCTAAAACCTGGAACATCGGGATATCCCATTGAATGATCATTGTTGATCTCCAATTCGGTTAAATTATTATATTGATCTGGTAACCTAAGGTTGAATTTGGAATTCATAACATCTTCCACAGGACTATGAATGATCTCCTCCATTCTTAATTTCTCCTTTCTCAGCACCTTTATATCGTCTATAGCATAATAACCCATCAAAAGACCAACCTTGGCATAATCTGCTACCGATTTTATTACCGCTCGGTGAGGAATTCGGTTATGACTAATATTCCTATCATGAATAGAAAAGTCACTTAATTGGAACATAAACAGCATGTAGAGTTTATGCTCCTTGATCAACTTTATAAGGTCTTCAAAGATATCATGGGGATCATCTTTAATTCGAATCCAAACCTGCAGCCGATCTATTACTTTAGTCAGATTAAAATGGAAAAAGTCCGCCCAAAGTCCTATAAAACTTCTCAAAAACCCTTTGTTTTTAAAGGTAAAAGTATGCTCTGAGGCTATTATGGTTCCTGCCTTATATTTTCGTTTAGAATAATCAAGGTCGGGAAATCGCTGCAAAAGAATATCCTTGAATTTGATCGCCCAGATGTCCACCACAGGCTTATGTAAAAAACTTTCCTGATAGGCTAGACTTTCTGAAGCCGGAAATCTACCGTCTTCATCCTTTACATGCGGCAAATATTCTTCATATCGGCTTAGAAGGTAAAATGAAGCGGCAAAAATGTCGAATGGAAGGTCGCTGGCATCTGGCAGAGCAAAGAAACAAATCGTATCTTCCCAGGGCTGAACTTTTATCTCCAGCTCTGAAAATCCCTGCTCCATAAGCAAGTCTACCTTCTGAATGAAAAATTCATTTCCCAAAGATTGTTTCCCATAAGACAGTTTTGCGCCATCATGAGCAATGAACTCTTCAATTTTGGAGGTGAATTTTATGGAAATCCCCAGAATGTGAGTGCAAATATGCTTAAATACATATGTAATCCTTGGGGTGACTTTTTGAGTATAGATCAATAACATTAACGGCTGGCTTAAAGCATACCTTCATCGGCAAAGCTAAGGTATGATTTTTCAGTTACAATAATATGATCAAGAACTTTGATATCCAGACTTTCCGCGGCTGTTTTTAGTTTTTTAGTAAGCTGCTTATCTGCCTCGCTAGCCTTTAAATTTCCGGATGGATGATTATGGACCAGAATCAATGATACGGAGCCTACCTCTAGCGCTTTCCTTAAAGCAATACGTACATCCACCAGGGTTCCCGTTATCCCGCCTTTGCTTATCTGATATTGCTCAATGATCTTATTGTTATTATTAAGATACAGTATCCAGAATTCTTCATGACCCAATTCACCAATTACAGGCTGCATGATCTCAAAAACCGAATGGCTGGAGGTGATCTTTTTTACTTCAGCAGATTCTTCCAGCCTCCTTCTTCTTCCCAATTCCATTGCAGCCGAAATTGCTACGGCTTTTGCCGGTCCAATACCTCTGAATTTACAAAGTTGACTAATTGAAAGCTTACCAAGTTCGTTTAGATTATTATTAACGGAGGACAGAACCCGTTTCGCCAGATCTACCGCACTCTCATTTGTACTACCTGATCCTAGCAAGATTGCCAGTAATTCAGAATCGCTTAAACTAAACTTTCCTTTAAGAAGAAGTTTTTCCCGGGGCCGGTCATCCTGGGCCCATTTCTTTATACTTAAATTATTTTTTTCATCATTCATGCTTATCTAAAGATAAACAATGAAATTACATAAAAATATATACAACTAAATCATCCCCTTAAGCTCCTCCATGTCCAGGCCACCATAATTACCGCTACTCATCATGAGCAATACAGAATTATTCAGATCAAGCTTCTTCAGTTCATCCTGGAAATCATCAGAATTCACAAAAACCTTGAGCCCTTTCTTAGCAAAGGCATTTTCGATTTGCTCAATAGATACTGCCTCTAACTTTTTATTTGCGACAGCTTCAGGCGAATAAAAAACCAGGGCTTCGTCAGCATCTGCAAGACTATTTTTATATTCGCTCAGAAATTCTGCATTCAGACTACTATAGGTATGGAGTTCTAAACAAGCGATAATTCTTCTAGAATTATACTGTTCTTTAACCGCAGCCGTAGTTGCACTCACCTTGGATGGACTGTGCGCAAAATCTTTAAAAATCGTTGTAGAATCATTTTCAGCTACTTTTTCAAGCCTTTTTGACGCTCCTTTAAATGTGGATAATGCTTCATAAAAATCATCTTCATCAACACCCATATGCTGGCAAATCCATTTTGCTCCGGCCAGATTATTAAGATTGTGTTTACCAAAGATCTCTAAAGGCATCTCACCTTCAGGCACCTCTAAAATAGTTTCATCTCCATCTGTATGATATTCGGGAGTATGATAAGGATGCTTTCTTATTGGATTTTCAGTTTCTTCCGCCAATCTTTTCACTTCCGCATCTTCCTCATTATATACCAAAATACCTCCGTTAACTATGGAATCAATAAATATTCGGAATTGCTCCACATAATTTTCATAGGTTGGGAACACGTTAATATGATCCCATGCTATACCGCTGAGCAAAGCAATATTGGGTTGATATAGATGAAATTTCGGCCTTCTATCTATAGGTGAAGACAAATACTCATCACCTTCTATAACTATAAAATCATTTTCCTCAGTGAGATGCACAGGATTCGGTATACCTTCCAGGGCAGCACCTACCATGAAATCAATATCTTTTTCATGATAATTCATCACATGAAGTATCATAGAAGTAATACTGGTTTTTCCATGAGAACCGCCTATCACAACTCTTGTCTTATCTTTCGCCTGTTCAAAAATAAATTCAGGATAAGAATATATTTTCAACCCCAGCTCTTTAGCTTTCAACAGCTCAGGATTATCTGCCTTTGCATGCATACCTAAAATGACCGCATCAAGAGATGAATTTATATTTTCAGAATTCCATCCGATACTCTCCGGTAGAATTCCATGTTCTTTTAACCTGGATTTGGAAGGTTCAAAAATGGCATCGTCACTTCCCGTGATTTTATATCCCTTTTGAGTTAAAGCTATTGCAAGGCTATGCATGGCACTACCACCAATAGCAATAAAATGAATTCTCATAAATAAATTTTGTGCAAATATAAGATTTGAAATAGCGAATCAGGGACTTAAAGCCTTTGGATTTTTTGTTTCTCAATTAAGGCTTTTTCGAAATTTGGATCTATAGCTAAAGACTTTTCAATCATAGCTAATGCCTCCTTCTGGTTACTTTTGCTTCTTTCTATCTGAGCAAGCCGTAGATAAGCCCAGGCCGGAGATTTTAAGTCTTTATATCCATAGTCTTCAATATACTCGTTCAGAAGACGCTCGCCGGCTTCGAGTTGCACTTCGTAAATCGCTGATGCCTCTCCCAATTCGTATTTCAGATAATTCCTGGATATTAGTTCAGGCTTTTTTACAGCCACCCGAATGGCCTCTTCATACTTACTTTTCGCCAAATCACGATAATCCTGACTCCTATATATGTATCCGTCGGCTAATAGCGCATCTACTTCATTCACCCTATCGAGGTCTGAAGCGTAGCTTTCGGCAATGGTTTTGCTTCCACCTATAAAACTCGGGATTTGCATGTATAACTCTACAAGCGCTCTTCGTGTTTCTTTATGGTTTGGGTCCAGATCGGCAGCTTTTTTCAAATACTTTTTCACATCGCCTATAAGGATGGCCGCCTGAAATTTTGATCCATAATAGGCTTTCATACCTAAAGCACCACCAAGTTTAAAATTATACATAGCATTTTCAGGATTCCCTTCGACTAAATCCTCATAGAAGTTTATAGCCTTATCCCATTCTTGATTAAAACTGGCAATATCACCTAAATATTCAATTGCATTTAAATTATTTTGATGTTCTAAGAAAAATTTTCTTGCTTCCTCAATTTCCCCATTTTTGAGGAGTTTTTCACCATAACCAAGGGGTTGCTGCGCCATAGAATTGCCTGCCAAAAGACAAAAAATACTCATTAGGACCTTAAATTTTGTTAACATAATTATTTTTTTCTTAGATTTAACCGACCCAAACTGTTGTTACTCAGAAAACTTAGGGTGCTCGGTAGTATAATGTTAAGATGTTTCTTAATTTAACTCCGCATATTAAAAATTATTTTAATATTTGTGCAACTTTTTAATGAGTTATAACCGATTACTAATTTTGAATTTAACACCTAGCCTATGCAAAATTTTACTTTTGGGAGGAAAGGCCTTAATTGGTTCCTTTTCGCCTTCATTTTATTTGTTGGCAATTCGTCGGCATCTTATGCCCAAAATTGCCCCACATTAGACTCAGGGGATGAGTCGCAGAATTTCTGCTATTTATCCCGAGTTTCAGACCTACAAGCCAATCCAAATGGAGATGGTTTAAGCTGGTACAGAACTGCCACTTCTACAACTCCTATACCAAGTGATGAGATCCTACAAGATGGTTCTTATTTCGCTGGCAACAATTCGGGGGATTGTGCTACCAGACAGGAAGTTACTGTAACCGTTGATGATCTTGGAGCTCCAACATCTTCTTTCGGTAATTTCTACGAACCTTGTGAATATAGCACTGATGATGTTACTACGGTTGCAGACTTAGCAGACCTCATTATTCCTTCAGATCCATCATATGAAATAAATGTATATGATCAATCTCAGGAATATGGCACTACTGCTTTAAATCCTACTGATGTCTTGGTTGAAGGAAGAAGTTATTTTGTTGGGCAGGATGATCCTGCAACCACAGATTGTGAATATTCTTCTCGTATTGCAATTCAATATGATCCTATACTAGCAACTGCTCCAGCAGCTGAGCCTGCTCAGGAAAAATGTGAAACAGCAACAATAGCAGACTTGGAAGCTGAGGGAATAAACAGATGGTACAGCACAGAGACTTCTAATCCAGCGCTTGACCCATCAACTCCACTTGTTGATGGTCAAACTTATTACGCTTCTCAGATTGTAAACAGAGATAATTCTTCTCTGCCTCCATGTGAGAGTCAGGATAGAACTGCAGTTACTGTTACTCTTACCGAAGGTCCGGATGCAGGGGAAGATAATACCGGGATTGTTTGTTTTCCAGATGTTGGAACAACTTTCCCTAGTGTAGATGCTATAGCCGACTTTTATCGAAGTTTATTAGACGATGGTGTTTCTTTTGACGGTACTTTTAACCCAACCATTGAACAAATTGTATCAGAATATAACAGGGATGCCGATGGTTTAGGTGATTTTACAGTTACCTATACTATTGGTGAAGATGATTGCCAGGACTCTGTAGATTTAACAATTAGTGTAATCGAAGAGACTCCTGCCAATGCGGGAACCTTTAATAACATTACAGATATTTGTACTGGTGATGCCGTTATTGATTTATCAACGTTAACAAATAATGATTCTGACGCCACCAATGGTGGAACATTCACTGGAAACGGTGTATCAGGTAACCAGTTCGATCCTTCTACTGGAGCAGGTGAATATACTATCACGTACACAGTAGACGAAGATTCAGCTCCATGTACAACTGGAATTGATTCTACAGAATTCATCATTACCGTAGATTCAGGAAATGCTGGAGAAAATGGATCTGTAACCTTAAGTCCGAG
Organism: uncultured Flavobacteriaceae bacterium; assembly: GCA_965364455.1. Classification (GTDB taxonomy): domain Bacteria; phylum Bacteroidota; class Bacteroidia; order Flavobacteriales; family Flavobacteriaceae; genus Christiangramia. The sequence goes on along the minus strand of CBDTXN010000069.1, from coordinate 1,393 downwards.
CGATGATCCAGTAAACCTTTTCGATTATCTAAACGGAACTCCTGACACGGGAGGAACATGGAGTCCGGGAAATGGAATTTTCGACCCTTCTACCGATACCCCAGGAGATTTCACATACACCGTTGATGGGACTTGTGGATCTGACTCTGCAATAGTTACAGTAATTGTCAATGAGTGTGTCACACCACCAGATGCCGGTTCAGATAATATTGGAATTGTTTGCTTCCCTGATGTAGAAACTACATTCCCTAGTATAGATGAAACAAGAAAATACTTTTTGAATTTATTAGATGATGGTGTTGCAACAAATGGAACATTTAGTCCTTCTATTGATGATATAGTGGATATTTATCAAGATGACGAAGATGGCCTGGGTGATTTCACTATTACCTACACTATTGGAACGGTTGATTGTCAAGATTCAGTTGATTTAACTGTTAGAGTTGTTGAGGAGGCTCCAGCCAATGCAGGAAATTTTGATAATATAGCTGATGTATGTTCAGACGAAGATATGATCGACCTTTCAGACCTTCCAAACAACGAACCAGATTTTTCAATGGGAGGTACTTTTTCAGGAGAAGGAGTTACCGATAATATGTTCGATCCATCTACTGGTGAAGGAACATATACTATTACTTATAGCGTAGATGATTCCACACCTTGTGTTATTGGAGAAGATTCAACTACTTTTACAATTACAGTCGATGATGCGCCAGTAACAACTAACATAGAAAGAATTCTGTGTATCACAGAAGCTGAAACATTGCTAACTGATGAAATCGCTCTACAAATATTCCTTAATGACCTTCTTACCGATGCTGGAGTTGATACAGTAGACCCAGCAGGTTTCGATGCAGACGACCTGGCTGAAGGAATGAGATTACTTAATTTTGTAGAAGATCCAGATTCAGACTCTGAAACTTTCAACTTTAGTTATTTAGATGAATCTACGTCTACTTCTTGTGATGATGGAATCATAAATATTTCTATTACCATTAACGACCTTCAGGATGCTGAAGCAGGAACCATAGCAGATCAGAATGTTTGTGTTTCTGACGGAATGATTGACCTAACTTTGTTCTTAGGAGATGACTCCATGACTGGAGGTACATTCAGCGGAGATAATGTTACTGATGGTATGTTCGATACTAGTGTAGGTTCTAATGATGACGGCTATACTGTAACTTACAACGTTGATGACTCGGCCGATTGTGTTATACCAGGAACTACAGACTCTGAAACATTTACAATTTTTGTGGATGATACTGTTGATGCCGGCGAAGATAACAGCGGTGATGTTTGTAGAGCCAATATCGGCGACCTTTTCCCGAATAATTCCTCAGTAAGGAGATATTACCTTAATCTTTTAAGTGATGGAGTTTCTGAGGATGGT
>CBDTXN010000068.1:0-14223 GCA_965364455.1 uncultured Flavobacteriaceae bacterium | reverse complement strand
GGCTTCGGCATTGGATGGGGCTGGGGATACCCGGGATATGGTTATCCATATTACAACTACCATAACAACTATTTTTACAACGACCACATATCTTATAATAGAGGCAGAAGAAGCTCTACTGCTACCACCTATAGAGGTGACGTAAATAGAAGAAGTTCCTATTCCAGAAGTATCAGAGAAATTAGAAATTCCAGAGCTTCAGCAGAACGTGCTTCAAGAACTCAAAGAGGTGTAAGCGATAACTCAAGAATTTATACCAGATCTACCAGAAGAACAGAGTCTGCAAGGTCTTATGATTCATATAATAGAAGTCGAAGTAGCTCTTCACCTGCATATCAACGTTCATCTCAGAGTAGAAGCAGTAATAGCAGGTCTTATCAATCATCACCTTCGCGTAGCAGAAGCAGCAGTTCAGCTACCAGGTCCAGTTCATCAAGAAGTTCTGGAGCTAGCAGAAGTTCTGGAGGAGGAAGATCTTCCAGGGGAGGTGGACGCGGTGGAAACCGATAGAAAATAAAAATACTAGAAGAAACCTTATGGGATCAAATCCTGTAAGGTTTTTTTATAACGTAATTTAATTGAAAATGAAAAAAATTTTACTCCTTCTACTAATCTCTATAATTCCCGCCATTCAGGCTCAGGAACTCCGAGATGCTTATCGTTACACAAATACTGAACTCACCGGAACTGCCAGATTCATTGGAATGAGTGGTGCATTTGGAGCATTGGGAGGAGATATCTCAGCGATGTCCCTGAACCCTGCATCTTCTGCAGTTTTCTTATCCAGCAGCGCTACCGTAAGCCTTGGTTACAGGGATTTAAATAATAACATCAGTTTTAATGATGGTTTTAGCCGAAGTGGCGAAAGCGATTTCGACCTTGCCAATGTTGGTGGAGTGTTCGTATTCCGAGGAAACGAGAGTAACGACTGGCGTAAATTTACTATAGGAGTCAATTATAACACTGAGGCCAATTTTGATGAAAATTATATAGTGCAGGGGTTCTCAAATAATTCAATAGATAAATATTTTTTAGACTATGCCGATGGAGTTCCTTTAGATCTATTACAGACAAGAGGTAACGAGAGCATTTCAGACCTATATTCCTTTCTCGGGGAGCAATACGGTTTTGCCACGCAGCAAGCCTTTCTAGGATATCAGGGTTATATTGTTGAACCGGTAAATGAAGATCCAGATAATACTGAATATTTTTCTCTGATAAGCCCTGGTAATTTCGACCAGCAATACAGATATGCTGCCACAGGAATAAACGGGAAACTTTCCTTTAATTTCGGAACCCAGTTTAAGGACTTTCTTTACCTGGGCCTGAACCTTAATTCTCATTTTATCAACTATGAGAATTCAACCGAATTCAGCGAGTTAAACGATAATGACGGAAGCGAAACCACCGATGTTTATTTTGGAAATACTTTATATTCCAATGGCGACGGATTTTCCTTTCAAATAGGTGCCATTGCGAAACCTTCAGATAATATAAGAGTTGGACTTACCTACGACTCCCCTGCCTGGTTTACGGTTAGAGAAGAAACTACTCAATATTTGGAGACGAATAATTCCTTTGATGAATTTGTGAGTGTTTCACCACAGATCATTAATGTCTATCCAGAATATCATTTTAGAACTCCATCAAAATTCAATGGAAGCTTCGCTTACCTTTTTGGTAAAAAAGGCCTGGTAAGTTTTGATTACAGCTGGAAGGATTATTCCAATATGAGATACAGATCGAATTACGATATAGAATTTGGTGATCTAAATGATCTTATCTCAAGCGAAATGAAATCATCTTCTACATTCAGGGTTGGTGGTGAATACCGAATTGCAAACCTGAGCCTGAGAGCCGGATACAGATATGAGCAAAGTCCATTTGAAAATGAAAATAACGCTGGAGACTTAAACGGATATACCGGGGGATTAGGCTATAGTTTTGGAAACTTTAATGTAGATCTAGCTTACAGCTTTGCCAATTATAGTGACGGCACCACCGGCTCTATTAATCAGGTAAACATAGACCGGGATCTTTCTAATGTAGTTCTTTCCCTTACTTTTGGTTTATAACCTTTTAAAGAAACTGACTACTCCAACTGGATTATCTATTTCTAATCAATGAGAAATTAGACATATATTCCTGGTGCCTTCCTGTTTTCTCATCGATAAATTCCACGCGGAACCAGTAATCATCAGCCGGAAGATCGTTACCATTATAAGTTCCATCCCATCCTTTATTGTTCGGGTTAACTTTGGCTATTAATTTACCATACCGGTCGAAAACGTATAGTCTTTTGATTCTGATATTGCTATCTGTGATCAAATTCCAGTTATCATTATAACCATCAGAATTAGGAGTAAAAAACCTTGGGTAACCTACTAGAAAAAAGCTTTCGCTACTGGTTACACCACACCCATTTATTTCCCGGACATTTACAGTATGTGTACCCGGAGGAACGTCACTAAAAGAATTGCCTGGTTGCCAGTTACCATTGTCCAGTCTAAATTCAAATTCGGCAAAACCTTCTCCAATAAAATTTTCAGGCGTTGCCGTTACAATATAGCCATCACCAAAATCTGAACCTGAAACTTCTATAAGTACATTTTCAGGAGCAGAAACGGTCGTAATTGCTGTACTGAATTCTAATGTGCAACCGGATTCGGCATGACTAATAACCACATCGACCTGAGGACCGGATGGCAATTCATCAAATTCAACCAAAGGATCTGTACTAATAACAGTTTCCTCAATGATCCATTCATAACTAAAATCTTCACCCAGATCCTCTCCTATGGAGACCGGATCTAATAAATTCATATCCCGGTCTACACAAAAAATCGTTGTTTCAGCGAGTTCAAAATCGGGAAAATCAAATAAAGTTAATTCAAAATCTTCAACAGGAGAGACACAACCACTTCGGGTATCTACGATTTGAGCATAGATCGTTTTCCCTTCTTCAAAAGGAAAAACTTCAGGCTGATCAATAAAAATTCTCTCTTCTAAATCGCCCGTACTCTCATAATAAAACACTTCATAATCTATATCACCACTATTAGGCTCAATTAGGTCCTCAAAAGACTCCGTTAAGTCGATAAACTCAGATTCCAGATCACATACCGCCAGATTTGAAGTTTCTCCAATTTCGGGGCTATCAAAGAAGGTCACATTCACATCATCCTCTTCAGATTTATCCTCTATATCATCTGTAACTATCAGTTTATAATTTCCAGATTCTGTAACTGTTAAGGTAGAACCAGTTTCTCCAGGAAGAACATCGTATTCCTGTGTGGCTTCATTAAATACGAACCATTCGTAAGAACTGGCCTCATCTGTGGTTCCATCAAGAATATATTGATCCTCATCACAAACCGAAATATTATCACCCAGATCCAGCTGAAGGATCGAACAATCTGTAGATCCCTGCCCTGAATTAGTTTGCTCCAGACTTATAAACCCAGGTAATTGTTCAAAATTTGTAATTACAACCACGTAAATACTGTTCGCTTCCGCGCCAGGAATGGTCATGGTTTCAACGGCATCCGGTAGGTAACTACAGTCTACTATCTTATCTGGACTCAATGCCTCCCCTGTACAATACTCATCTCCCCTGTCAAAAGGCCCCCATACTACAAAATCAACATCTAGTGGGGCTCCTGTTCCGTTTCTGTTTTCAGACTGAGATATACGAAACCTCAAATCCCCTGCATCTTCAATCTGAAGAAAGAACCAGGCAGGATACGGCTGTTCATCCAGGCATCCATAGGAAGGCCCCAACTCACCGTTTAACTGATCACTATTTGTGAAATTTGAATTCGGAAATGTAAGGCGCTCTTCTCCAGCACAGAAAGGCTCAATATCTGAACATAATGCCCCTTGTGCTAAACCTGAAAAACCGGCTGTGACCCCTAAAATCAGGACCAGAATTATTTTTAGATACTCTCTCATTCCAGTCATCACCTTAACCGATGCAAAATATAAAATATAAAGCAGACCTCCGCTGAAGGCTAATTGAATTTTGGATACTGCCAAAACCTTATAAATATGTATCTTTGCAAGCCAATACGGTTTTATCCGACTATTATTGCAAAAAAGCATGAAAATAGACAAAATATTGAACGAAATTGAAGAAATGGGTGACGCCCATGCAGGAAGTAGCGCAAATAATCCACTTAGAGAAGATGCGTTCAATCTAAGCGACGAGGAAAAAATTGAACTGATCAAGAAAGATGTCAAGAATATTCTGGATACCTTAGGTCTGGATCTTACTGACGACAGCTTAAAAGGAACTCCGCAACGAGTAGCCAAGATGTTCGTTAACGAGATATTCTCTGGATTACACCCCAAAAGAAAGCCTAAAGCTTCTACTTTTGAAAACAAATATAAGTATGGTGAAATGCTTGTCGAAAAGAATATCACTGTTTACTCTACCTGCGAACACCACCTATTACCAATCGTGGGAAAAGCTCACGTAGCATATATTTCTAATGGTACCGTTGTTGGGCTTTCAAAAATGAACCGAATTGTAGATTATTTTGCAAAAAGACCACAGGTTCAGGAAAGAATGACCATGCAGATAGTTCACGAATTACAAAATGTACTTGGAACACCAGATGTTGCCTGTGTTGTAGATGCCAAGCATTTATGTGTAAATAGTAGAGGTATTCGTGATATTGAAAGCAGCACAGTTACAAGTGAATTTGGAGGAGCCTTCAAACAAAAAGAAATTAGACGGGAATTTCTAGATTATATTAAATTAGACACATCGTTCTAATAAATCAAAAACAACTTATTACATGGCGCTTTACCAGGAACAAAGCCTGAAATTCTACAATTCCATGAGCGGTGAAAAAGAAGTTTTCACCCCGATAAATGAAGGGAATGTTGGTATGTATGTATGTGGACCTACTGTATACAGTAATGTTCACCTTGGCAACTGCCGCACCTTCATCTCCTTCGATCTTGTCTTCAGGTACCTGAAGCATCTTGGATACAAAGTTCGTTATGTAAGAAATATTACTGATGCCGGGCATTTAGAGAACGATGAAGATAGCGGGGAGGACAGGATCGCTAAAAAAGCAAGACTTGAGCAGATAGAGCCGATGGAAGTTGTTCAGAAGTATACTGTTGACTTTCATAATATACTTCAGAAATTCAACAATTTCCCTCCTAGCATCGAACCTACCGCTACCGGGCATATTGTAGAACAAATTGAGATCATCAAAACTATCCTGGAAAACGGATTTGCCTATGAAGCGAATGGTTCAGTATACTTTGATGTTTTAAAGTTCAACAAAGAACATTCATATGGTAAGTTAAGCGGAAGAGCGATCGAAGATATGATCGCAAATACAAGAGAACTTACCGCACAAAGTGACAAGAAGAATCCGCAGGATTTCGCTTTATGGAAAAAAGCAGAGCCGCAACATATCATGAGATGGCCTTCACCATGGAGTGATGGATTCCCGGGATGGCACCTTGAATGTACAGTCATGAGCACCAAATATCTTGGTGAAGAATTTGATATTCATGGGGGTGGAATGGATTTAAAGTTCCCACATCATGAATGTGAGATAGCCCAGGGAGAAGCTGCTACCGGAAAATCTCCGGTAAACTACTGGCTGCATGCCAATATGCTTACCCTTAACGGAAAGAAAATGGCAAAAAGTACCGGGAACTTCATTTTACCGGAACAAATATTTAGCGGAAATAATGATGTTCTTACCAAAGCATTTTCTCCGAATGTGGTAAGATTTTTTATTCTTCAGGCGCATTACAGAAGCATCCTTGATTTTTCTAGTGAAGCCTTACTAGGTAGTGAAAAAGGTTTTAACCGATTAATGGAAGCCTATCATTCAATCCCGGAATTACCTACTTCTGAAAAATCAAATTTCGATCTGGCAGCTTGGAAGCAGTCATGTTATGACGCAATGAATGATGATTTAAATAGCCCTATTCTAATTGCCAAATTATTTGATGCCGTTAAGACTATAAACAGCATCAAAGAAGGTTCTGTTACAATAACTGAAGACGACAGAGATCAGCTTAAAGAAACCATGAGTTCTTTTATGTTCGATATTCTGGGACTTCTAGATTCAGTTTCAGAGAATGAGAATGGGGAAGAGAAGCTTACCGGCACCATAGAACTACTTATTAAATTAAGAGCTGAAGCCAGAAATAATAAGAATTTCGCCCTGAGTGATCAGATTAGAGATCAATTACAGGAAATTGGAATTCAGCTAAAGGACGGAAAAGAAGGCACTACATTTTCTTTAAAATAATATTTTATTATGCTGAACCGATGGTTGAGTAACATATTGACCGCTATCGTTCAGTTCTATAAGAAATTTATTTCTCCGCTCACCCCGGCTTCTTGCAGATTTCAACCAACCTGTTCCAGTTATATGTTGGAAGCCATAGAACTTCATGGTGCAATTAGAGGTTTCTGGCTGGGAATTAAACGCATTGCGAAATGCCACCCCTGGGGAGGTTCCGGCTATGATCCGGTTCCCGGAAAATCAGGTAGCAAAAAGGGTTAAAGAAAAGGCAAATATGTATATTTACGCCTAATCAAAAAACTAACTATGCTGCTTAATGCCATTCGCTGGAATCCTTCGGAAGGATTGGATTTAGGATTCTTCACACTTCACTACTATAGCGTAATGTTTATAATTGCCTTCACTTTGGGCTGGTACATCATGAAAAGCATTTATACCAGGGAAGGCATTGCAATTGAAAAATTAGATTCACTTTTTATATATACCGTCCTGGCTACTTTAATCGGGGCCAGGCTAGGTCATGTTATTTTCTATGATTGGGAATACTTTCAAAATCATCTTTTAGAAATATTTCTTCCGGTTAGATTCGAACCTGAATTTGAATTTACCGGCTTTAGAGGTCTGGCCAGTCATGGTGCTGCCATAGGAATTATTGTTGCCATGTATTTATATGCCAAAAGGATCATTCAGAAACCGGTTCTTTGGATCCTTGATCGTATAGTTATTCCTGTAGCCAGTGGAGCGATCTTCGTAAGAATAGGGAATTTCATCAATTCTGAAATAATCGGTAAACCAACAAATTCTGATTATGGAGTAATATTTGAAAAACTAGGTGAAGATTTTGCCAGACATCCCGCCCAGCTATATGAATCTGCCTGTTACTTGGGGATATTCCTAATTCTATGGTTCTTATACTGGAAAACAGAAAAACGATTTAAAACAGGTTATATTTTTGGCCTGTTCCTTGTGCTGTTATGGACAGTTAGGTTCTTCATAGAGTTTATAAAGGAACCTCAGGTAGGCGAACGTGCCAACTGGCTATTAAACACTGGCCAATGGCTAAGCATACCATTTGTAATTGCCGGACTATATTTTATGTACCGGCCTCAAAAACAAAAAACAGTATGAAAAGAAATTTTTTAACCATTGCCGGCCTGGCTCTTTTTTTAAGCTTTTCCTTTACTTCCTGCGAGGATGATAAAGAAGAAGAGACTATTGAAACAGATCCTATCACCTTTACAAAAGAAGGCGAACTTTACCTTATAAAAGCATCAGGAGATACTCTTAGAAAGCTGGATATTGAACTAGCAGAAACAAGTTATGAGCATCAAACCGGTCTTATGTACCGGGAAAGTATGGAAGACGACCAGGGAATGCTTTTTATTTACGATTCTGAAAGGGTAAGAAGCTTTTATATGAAAAATACCTATATCCCTTTAGACATTATTTATTATGATGCAGACAGCACTCTGGTAAGTATTCAGAAGAACGCTACTCCAAGAGATGAAACTTCTTTACCATCAGACGGACCAACTCAATTTGTTCTGGAGATTAACGGAGGATTATCAGATCAGTGGGGAATTGAAGATGGAGATCGAATAGACTTTACGAAGTTTTAGATTCGATACATCAGCTCAATATAATTTACGCCAGATATCGTTTCACAAAAAAAGGCTTTCCAAATGGAAAGCCTTTTTTATATGCTATAACCTTTAACTCTTAAGCAGTAGCTGCTTCTTCAGCCTTAGGCTTTTCTTTCTTTTGAATTGAAGACTTCTTCTTCACACTATCAAACATTACTGGAGTTGCAATGAACAATGATGAGTAGGTACCTACAATCACCCCTACGATAAGTGCAAACATAAACCCTCTGATACTCTCTCCACCAAAGATGAAGATCGCAAGTAATACTACCAAGGTAGTAAGCGAGGTATTCAACGTTCTACTAATAGTACTGTTCAATGCAGCATTAACCGTTTTATCAAGTGGCCAGCTGGTATGCTCGTTTACATATTCCCTAATCCTGTCAAACACTACCACGGTATCATTCAGAGAGTAACCTATTACGGTTAAGATCGCTGCAATAAAAGCCTGGTCTATCTCCATGTTGAAAGGCATTACTTTATATAGTAGCGAGAAGATACCCAATACCACCAAAACATCATGGAATACAGCAGTAACCGCTCCTAAACTAAATTGCCATTTACGGAAACGCAATAAGATATAAAGGAACACTACGATCAATGATCCTAATACAGCCCAGAAAGAAGCATTCTTAATATCATCGGCGATCGTTGCTCCAACTTTCATAGACTGCATTACTCCTACCTGCTTATCGTCTGCTCCATCTACAAATTCATCATAAGTTATGTCTGCAGGCAGATAAGAACTTAGAGACTCAAAAAGAGATCTCTGGATTTCTTCATCAACTTCAGCTCCTTCTTCGTCAACTTTATATTTAGTTGTGATTTTTAACTGGTTATCAGGACCGAATGTTTTAGCTTCAGCACTACCAAAGGTTGCAACAAGATCATCCTGTACTTCCGTAGGATTTACATCATCGGCAAATCTTACGGTATACGTTCTACCTCCAACGAAATCTACACCTTCGTTAAGTCCTTGCATCACTAAAGATCCAATACTAATCACGATAAATAATCCTGAAACTATATAGGCTACTTTCCTTTTCTTAAGGAAATCTATATTCATGTTTGTAAACAGTTTCTTGGTAAGTGAGGTTGAAAAATCAAGAGATTTACCATTCTTACCATATCCGTCAATGAATAACCTGGTTACAAAAATTGCTGTAAATAGAGAAGTTGCAATACCAATTAGTAAGGTAGTAGCAAAACCTTTAATAGGACCAGTTCCAAGTACGAATAAGATAAGACCAGTTAAACCGGTGGTGATGTTCGCATCAAGAATTGAAGACAAAGCGTTATTAAAACCATCTTTAATGGCGTCACGCTGAATTTTACCTTTAGCAAGCTCCTCCTTGATTCTTTCGAATATAAGTACGTTAGCATCTACCGACATACCAATGGTTAGAACGATACCGGCAATACCAGGAAGTGTTAATACTGCTCCAAGACCTGCAAGTACACCAAATATGAAAAGGATATTCACTACAAGTGCAACATCTGCAAATAGTCCTGCCTTACCATAATATAAAATCATCCAGATAAGTACAAGGATCAATGCAATACCAAAAGAATTAATACCACTATCAATTGCTTCCTGACCTAAAGAAGGTCCTACAACTTCACTTTGAATAATATCTGCTGAAGCAGGAAGTTTACCTGCTCGTAATACGTTAGCTAAATCCTGACCTTCGGTAATTGTAAAATCACCTGTAATCTCACTTCTACCACCTGAAATTGCCCCGGTTGATACACCTGGTGCAGAGTAAACGATGTTATCAAGTACAATAGCGATCTGGCTTTGCTCATTAGAAGCTCTACCTGTCATATCTTCCCAGATCTTAGCTCCGGTACCATCCATCTGCATACTAACTGCTATACGACCTAACTGATCGTAAGTTTGCTGAGCATCAGTAATAACACTACCACTTAAAGGTGGCTCCATGTTTCGGTTACCTCTTAAGGCATAAAGACCAGTTGTCTGAGTATCTTCATCTGGAACTCCCCAAACGAATTTCGCATATCTTAGATCAGACGGAAGTAAAGAACGTATTTGTGGATTCTGAAGATAATCCATCACTTTTGCAGTATCCTGAACTTTAAAAGTAGCAAGTACCGGCCCACCCTGGAAACCTGGAGAAACTATAAGGTCAAAAAGAGGATTATTTCCTGTTTCTACCTCAGTACTATCTTCAGATTCTGCAAGTAATTCATCAATCTCATCATCTCCACTAGTATCAGTTGAATCAACAGCTTCCTCAGTTGAAACATCCTCAGAACGCTTCATTTCAGCAAGTCTGTTATTAGCCTGAACAAGGAAATTCCCAATTTCATTATTCTTATATACATGCCAGAATTCTAACTGAGCAGTACTTTGAAGAAGGTTTTTTACCCTGCTTATATCTTTAGCACCTGGCAATTCAACAAGAATTCTTCCTGAATTTCCAAGACGCTGAATATTTGGCTGTGTAACTCCGAATTTATCGATACGCTTTCTTAATACCTCAAAAGCTGAAGTAATAGACTCATCAATCTTTTTCCTGATGACAGGCTCAACTTCCTCATTAGACATATTGAAGTTTACCTCGTCACTTAAAGTCTTATTTGCGAAAATATCCGGTGATGCCAACTGTGCATTTGGGATATTATTGAAAGCTTCAAAGAAAAGATCTACATAATTTTCCTGGCTATCAGTTTGAGCTTCATCAGCTTCAGCAATTGCTTTTCTAAAAGCAGGATCTTTTGAATCGTTTGCCAATCCGCTTAAGATGTCTCTAACCGAAATTTGAAGGATCACGTTGATACCTCCTTTAAGGTCAAGCCCTTTATTCAGTTCCTTGTCCTTAGCGTCATTGTAGGTAATTCCTGCAATAACCTCATCATTACCGATAGAATCCAAGTACCTGGCTTCCGCCTGGTCACGAAGCTCAGAGTAGTTCTCTACATCTTCACTAAATTCATTAACGGCAAATTCCTCTGCATCAGTCTCAACATTATTTGTTATAAACGTAAAAGACAGCTGATAAAGACATACCAGCCCAAACAAAATTGCAAAAACTTTAATCAGTCCTTTATTCTGCATTATTCCTCAAATTATTGATTATTAGGTCTATTTTAAAAACGGACAAATATAGGACTTCAATTGTCAAATCCCAATATTTTTTTTTGGATAATTTTAACTTTTAAAACCAACAAAAAAGCCACAAAAACTGTGGCTTTTCAGGTTATTTTTAAATGAATTTGCTAAAAAAATTAAACGTCAAGCAATCCGTTGGTTTTTTTAACACCTTCGGCACTCTCCTTCATTTTATTCTTCTCAGCATCATCCAATTCCAGCTCCACAATTTTCTCCAATCCATCTTTCCCTAGAATTGCAGGGACACCAATACAAAGATCGCTTAATCCATACTCTCCGTCTAAGAATGCAGAACATGGAAACATTTTTTTCTGATCGCATGCAATAGCCTGAACTAATCCAGAAACAGCAGCCCCTGGCGCGTACCATGCGCTTGTTCCTAATAGTTTAGTAAGGGTTGCTCCACCTACCTTAGTATCTTCAGCTACCTGGTTAAGCCTGTCATCAGAAAGAAATGCGGTTACAGGTACAGAATTTCTTGTAGCTAATCTCGTTAAAGGTACCATTCCAGTATCACTGTGACCACCGATTACCATTCCGTCAACATCAGAAGGAGGACATTCTAAAGCTTCACTAAGTCTATATTTAAAACGAGCACTATCTAAAGCACCACCCATTCCAATGATCTTGTTCTTAGGCAGGCCGGTAGTTTTATGTACTAAATATGTCATTGTATCCATAGGATTACTAACAACAATAAGAGTAACATCAGGTGAATGCTTGATCAAATTAGAAGAAACCTCCTTAACAATTCCTGCATTTATCCCAATCAATTCTTCTCTGGTCATTCCGGGTTTACGTGGAATACCACTGGTAATTACTGCGATATCAGAACCTGCAGTTTTGGAATAATCGTTAGTACTTCCTGTTATTTTTGTATCGAAGCCATTAAGAGTTGCGGTTTGCATAAGGTCCATTGCTTTACCTTCAGCATAACCTTCTTTTATATCTAGCAACACAACTTCTGAAGCAAAATTTTTGATGGCAACATATTCGGCACAGCTGGCGCCAACAGCACCTGCTCCTACTATGGTAACTTTCATGTTAAAATATTATTTAATTTCTATTAATATTGAATGCGAAATTACGAATAATGACGCAGTAATAATAATAAGGAATGGTTAAATCAGGCTGTTACAGAATAAAGTGAAGACCTAGATTTACGTTTACATATTTCCCGGCCGTAGCCATTGTTGAAATCTTGAACTTATTGAAATATAGATTAAATCCAATATCACCCTTAAATTGAGCTTCTTTATCATTCAACCTGGTCATTTCATTATTAATAATAGGAAGAGCTACACCATCTCCACCGAATTCATACTCAAAGTCAGATTGAGCAACTCCAAGAGCACCAAATATTTCGAAATTTTCATATTTTTTTGAAGCTAAAACCTCGGCCATCCAAACGTTGGCTGAAACATCTATAAGATCCAATTGAACAACCTGCTCGATTGAAATTGGATCGAACTCATATTTTACGTCGAAAATATTGTAAGAAAGAACTGCAGCAACCTGAAGATTTTCCTCATCATCGAATCTAAAATACTGGTTAAAATTATGTTTAATACCAACGCCATAAGTACTAAATTCTGAACCATCAATTTCCATCGCCGGTAAAGCCCTTACTCCAATTTCAGTTCCATAAGGCAATCCAACAGAAACCTGAGCAAAAGGATACATTAATGCCCCTTTATCAATTCCATCAATTGCATCGAAACCACTAATTTCAACTGTTTCTCCTAAATATTCCAATTCTCCTTCGAACTGGACATCTGTATTCCCTCCGAAAGCAGTAGGTAAAATAGCTCTTGTATCTCCCGTAATTTCAAGGATATCAAAATTATTATTACTAACAGTAAACTCTTGTTTACTTGTTGGAACAAAGATCGCATTACCATGGAGTGAAACGTCAACCTTCCATTTTTCTAATGCCCTGGCTGAAGTAAACCATCCAGCGGTTGCCTGATATGCTGCACTTTCTGACGCAGGGGAGGCAAAACCATCTGCCAGAAAAAGCATATCATTTACAAATAGATCAAGATCTGAATCAGATTCCTGGGCTGTCCCAGAAAATGAAAACATAAGAATTCCCAAAAGGGATATGCTGGTTAAATTTTTCACGGTAAATTGGGTTTAGTTGCGGTAAAAATAATAAAATATAATTCTCGGTATTTATTCAAACACAAAAAACCCACACTTAGCGCTTAAGTGTGGGTTTTTTAATTAAATTTCAATTTTGATTATGCATCAATATTAGCATACTTAGCGTTCTTTTCGATGAATTCACGCCTTGGTGGAACTTCATCCCCCATTAACATTGAGAAGATTCTGTCGGCCTCTCCCCCATTATCAATATTCACTTTTCTTAGAATTCTGAAATTAGGATCCATTGTTGTATCCCAAAGCTGCTCTGCATTCATCTCCCCAAGACCCTTATATCTCTGGATCTGAACTCCTCCGCTATATTCAGCAGCGATCTCATCACGCTCTTTCTCATTCCAGGCATAACGCTTCTTCTGACCTTTCTTAACAAGGTAAAGTGGCGGTGTTGCAATATAAATATGCCCGTTCTCGATCAATTCTTTCATATATCTAAAGAAGAAAGTCAGTATCAATGTTTCAATGTGGCTACCATCAACATCGGCATCACACATGATCACGATCTTATGATATCTAAGTTTAGAAAGATTCAATGCTTTACTATCTTCTTCGGTACCAATGGTTACCCCAAGAGCAGTATAGATGTTCTTGATCTCTTCGTTATCAAAAACCCTGTGAGACATGGCTTTTTCAACATTCAGAATCTTACCTCTTAATGGAAGTATCGCCTGGAATTTTCGATCTCTACCCTGCTTGGCCGTACCACCTGCCGAGTCACCCTCAACAAGGAATACCTCGCATTGTTCCGGATCCTGCTCAGAGCAGTCAGATAATTTACCAGGTAAGCCCCCAACACTCATGGCGGTCTTACGCTGAACCATTTCACGGGCTTTTTTCGCGGCATTTCTAGCCTGCGCAGCAAGTATTACTTTTTGAACGATGGTCTTGGCATCATTCGGATTTTCTTCTAGATAATTCTCAAGCATTTCTGAAACAGCCTGAGATACGGCGGAAGTCACCTCACGGGGACCCAGGGGTGTGTGGGGCGGACCCTCAAACTGTG
>CBDTXN010000067.1:0-14375 GCA_965364455.1 uncultured Flavobacteriaceae bacterium | reverse complement strand
ATGATCACAGATAACCTAAAGGTTGGTTTATTAACAGACCATGTGGCACTAAAGGATATCGCTTCGGTAATTACTCCGGAATTGATCGAGAAAAAGATAAAGATCATCCAGGAAACTTTGAAAAGTGATTTCAGGGTAAGAAAGCCGAAAATTGCCGTTCTGGGTATTAATCCGCATAGCGGGGACAATGGCCTTATAGGTAAGGAAGACGAGGAAGTTCTAAAGCCGACCATCAAAAAACTAAGAGACAAGGGAGATCTGGTTTTTGGTCCTTATGCGGCAGACAGTTTCTTCGGAACCAAGAACTATAAGAATTTTGACGCGGTAATAGCTTCTTATCATGACCAGGGATTGGTGCCTTTCAAGACCTTATCTTTTGGGATGGGGGTGAATTTCACCGCTGGATTAAATAAAGTGAGAACTTCACCAGACCATGGGACCGCTTTTGAAATAGCGGGTAAGAACGAAGCAAATATCAACTCTTTTAAAGAGGCTGTATTTAAAGGTATCGAGATCTTTAAAGCAAGAGAAGAATATAAGGATCTCACCGAAAATCAGCTACAAAAACAGGGAAGGAAGATATAAACAGAAATTTGTTTATAAAAAGAACATAATTAATTAATTTTTATATCTTTGCACCCGCCTTAACGGAAACGTGGGCACTCAAAACTGTGGAGAAATGAGGAATTTAGCAGAGTTTACAATTCCTTTCAAGGGATTAAAGCTTGGAAAGCACCAGTTTGAGTATGAGTTAGATAACAGGTTCTTTGAACATTTTGAGTACGAGGAATTCAATAAAGCCGATTTAAAGATCGATTTGTTGTTCGAAAAGAAAAGCACCATGATGGAGCTTACCTTCAGAGCAACCGGTACAGTAAATGTTAACTGTGATCTTACTAACGAACCTTACGATCAGGCTATAGACAGCGAGCTGTTTTTAGTGATCAAGTTCGGGGATGAATTCAATAATGAAGATGAAGATTTACTGATTATACCACATGGTGATTATGAAGTGAATATTCAGCAATATATTTATGAGCTAGTCGTACTTTCCGTGCCTCAGAAGAGGATACACCCGGGAGTTGAAGATGGCACATTGAAATCTGAGGTACTTGACAAACTGGAAGAACTTAGTTTGAAAAATCAGAAAAAGAAAAATGAGGATGATATTGATCCTCGCTGGGACAAATTAAAAAATTTACTAAACGAATAATTAATAGGAAGCCATGGCACATCCAAAGAGAAAAATCTCGAAAACCAGAAGAGATAAGAGAAGAACACATTATAAAGCTTCAGCTCCAAAAGTGGCTGTAGATTCTGTAACAGGTGAAGCACACCTTTATCACAGAGCTCACTGGCACGAAGGTAAACTTTATTACCGTGGTCAGGTATTAATCGATAATACCGAAGAAGTAGAAGCATAGTCTAGCTTTAGAGCTTCAACAAATTACAGAAACTCTCACATTGTGGGAGTTTTTTGTTTTTAGTTGATTAAGTCCTAAAAAGACCTTAATTTGCACGCCGGTTATAATATAATTTAGTAATTTTCTAGTTACACTTTAGAAAAATTGAGGGCTGGTGACGGGTGAATTAAATCCAAATATATGAGTGAAATCACGGCAGCAATTACGGCTGTAGGTGCTTACGTACCTGAGGATATTTTAACCAACAAGATGTTGGAAGAAATGGTGGATACTAATGATGAATGGATAACTTCCAGAACCGGAATTAAAGAAAGACGCATTCTAAAGGATCCCAAAAAGGGAACATCTTATCTAGCTATCCAGGCCGCAAAGGAAATTCTTCGAAAGACTAACCTGGATCCCAAAGAAATAGACCTTATTATTATGGCAACTGCCACCCCGGATATGCCCGTGGCATCTACCGGTGTTCATGTTGCAACCGAAATTGGAGCAACTAATGCTTTTTCTTATGATCTGCAGGCTGCATGTTCCAGTTTTTTGTACGGGATGTCCACTGCTGCAGCATATATTGAATCTGGAAAGTATAAAAAGGTGATCGTAATTGGGGCAGATAAAATGTCTTCAATTATCGATTACACAGATAGAACTACCTGTATCATTTTTGGAGATGGAGCCGGAGCTGTGTTAATGGAGCCAAATTCTGAAGGTTTAGGATTACAGGATGAGATTTTAAGAAGTGACTCCATAGGTCGTGAATCTTTAAAGATTGAGGCCGGAGGATCTATAACCCCTCCAACTGAAGAAACTGTAGCTAAAAAACTTCATTTTGTTAGACAGGATGGAAAAACGGTTTTCAAATTTGCCGTATCAAATATGGCCGGGGTTAGTGAGCAGATCATGAAGAGGAACAATCTTTCTAATGAAGATGTAGACTGGCTTGTAGCGCATCAGGCAAACAAACGTATCATTGATGCTACAGCCAATAGAATGGGATTAAATGACGAAAGTAAGGTCCTTATGAACATTCAGCGTTATGGTAATACGACATCTGCAACATTACCATTATTACTTAGCGATTTCGAAAAGAATTTTAAAAAAGGAGATAATATAATATTTGCCTCATTCGGAGGTGGCTTCACTTGGGGAGCTGCTTATCTTAAATGGGCTTATAACTCATAAAAACCAACACCAATTATTATGGATTTAAAGGAAATTCAGAACCTGATTAAATTTGTGGCCAAATCTGGCGCAAGCGAGGTGAAACTAGAAACAGGTGATGTTAAGATCACAATTAGAACAGGTTCAGACGAAAAGGAAACTACCATAGTACAGCAGGTTCCTCAAATGCCGGACGGTGGGCCGCACATGCCTCAAATGCCAGCTCAGCAACCAGCACAACAGCAGGCTCCTGCACAAGAGAGCGAAGCTCCACAAAAGGAAAGTAAAGGATCTGCAGAAGACGATTCAAAATATATTACTGTTAAGTCACCTATCATTGGTACTTTCTACAGAAAGCCTTCTCCAGATAAACCAACTTTCTGCGAAGTAGGAGACACAGTAAAAGAAGGGGACGTACTTTGTATCATTGAAGCTATGAAGCTTTTCAATGAGATCGAAAGTGAAGTTTCAGGAAAAATAGTAAAAGTACTGGTAGACGATTCTTCTCCTGTAGAATTCGATCAGCCTTTATTTTTAGTTGATCCGTCATAAATCACTGCCCATTTTAACAACTGAAAGCCCTTTACGGGCTTCAGAACTTTAAAAGCAACTAGGTATGTTTAAGAAAATATTGATTGCAAACAGAGGGGAGATCGCTTTACGCGTTATTCGTACCTGTAAAGAAATGGGTATTAAAACGGTAGCAGTATATTCGACTGCAGATGCTGAAAGTCTACATGTTAGATTTGCTGATGAAGCAGTTTGTATAGGACCCGCACCGAGTAACCTTTCTTATCTAAAAATATCGAATATCATTGCCGCGGCTGAGATCACTAATGCTGATGCAATTCACCCGGGATACGGATTCTTATCGGAAAACGCGAAATTTTCGAAGATCTGTGAAGAACACGAGATCAAATTTATTGGGGCTTCTCCAGATATGATTGCTAAAATGGGAGATAAGGCTACAGCCAAAGCTACCATGAGAGCGGCTGGTGTACCTTGTGTTCCTGGATCTGAAGGAATCCTGAAAGATTATAAAGAATGCCTTAAGCTGGCTAAAGAAATAGGATTCCCTGTAATGCTGAAAGCAACTGCCGGTGGTGGTGGTAAGGGAATGCGTGCCGTGTGGAAAGAAGAAGAACTTGAGCCGGCATGGGAATCTGCAAGAAAAGAAGCTGATGCCTCTTTTGGTAATGATGGGATGTATATGGAAAAGCTTATTGAAGAGCCACGCCATATTGAGATCCAGATCGTTGGAGACAGCAGTGGAAAAGCATGTCACCTTTCAGAAAGGGATTGTTCGGTACAACGTCGTCACCAGAAATTGACTGAAGAGACACCATCTCCATTCATGACCGATACACTTCGTAAGAAGATGGGAGATGCAGCTGTAAAAGCAGCTGAATATATCAAATATGAAGGAGCAGGTACGGTAGAGTTTCTTGTAGATAAGCATAGAAACTTTTACTTCATGGAAATGAATACACGTATACAGGTAGAGCATCCAATTACCGAACAGGTAATAGATTATGATCTTATTCGTGAGCAGATTCTTGTAGCTGCAGGTGTGCCGATTTCAGGAAAGAACTATTTCCCACAACTGCACTCAATAGAATGTAGAATTAATGCTGAAGATCCTTATCATAACTTCAGGCCTTCTCCGGGTAAGATCACGAATCTTCATGCACCGGGAGGACACGGAGTTCGTATAGATACTCACGTGTACAGCGGATATATAATCCCGCCTAACTATGATTCTATGATCGCTAAATTGATCACCACTGCCCAGACCAGGGAAGAGGCGATTAATAAAATGAAGCGTGCTTTGGATGAATTTGTAATTGAAGGAATAAAGACTACCATTCCTTTCCACAGACAATTGATGGATCATCCAGATTATATCGAAGGAAATTATACAACGAAATTCATGGAGGATTTCAAGATGAAACCTCTAGAAGAATAAAATTAACCCCGGGTCACCGGGGTTTTTTTATGCCCAATATTTTGTAATTTCAGCCGAAGAAAACACCAACTTATGAATTTCTCTTTCTGGGAAACCGATTCCTGGTTCTCCAATATCGACTATTGTATCATCGGCAGTGGAATTACCGGTCTTAATTGTGCGATTAGATTAAAGGAGGCACAGCCCGATTCCAAAGTTCTGATCCTGGAAAAAGGTATGTTGCCAGAAGGTGCGAGTACGAAGAACGCGGGATTTGCCTGTTTTGGGAGTATTTCAGAGATATTGGAAGATCTTAAGACACATTCAGAGCAGGAGGTGGTAGAGTTGGTTAGGAAGCGTAAAAAGGGCTTGCAATTGCTTCGGGATAATCTTGGAGATGAAGTTATAGACTTTCAGCAATTAGGCGGCTATGAATTGTTTACTGAAGCAGATAAAGATCTTTATGAAAAATGCCTGGATAAAATCCCTGTGGTAAACACTTTATTGAAACCGGTTTTTTCAGCAGATGTGTTTGAGGTTTCAAATAACCTGTTTGGTTTCAGGCAAATTCAGCCAAAACTGATCTTAAATAAATTTGAAGGGCAAATAGATACCGGAAAAATGATGACTGCCCTGGTAAAAAAAGCCACGGAAAAAGGGATTCGTATTCTCAATTCAGTAGAGGTAACTTCGTTTGACAAAACCGGAACACAGCTTGAGATTAATACTAATAAATTCAATCTCCATTCAAATAAGCTTATCATTGCCACCAATGGATTTGCCGCCAGACTAGGTATAGAAGGGGTGAAACCCGCCCGGGCCCAGGTATTGGTCACGAAACCAATAAAAAACCTACCTTTTAAAGGGACATTTCATTTGGATAAAGGATACTACTATTTCCGTAATATCGGGGATAGAGTGCTTTTTGGTGGCGGTAGGAATCTGGATTTCAAGACTGAAGAAACAGATGAGGTTGGGTTGACAGAATTAATTCAGAAAAAATTAGAAGAACTTTTAGAAACCTGTATTTTACCTGATACTGACTTTGAGCTCCAGCAATCCTGGAGCGGAATTATGGGGGTTGGCAACCAAAAGAAACCTATCATCAAAGAAATTTCTGAGAATGTTTATTGCGGTGTTCGCCTTGGGGGAATGGGGGTTGCCATTGGAAGCCTTGTTGGAAAAGAAATTGCAGATCTAGCCTTAAGATCATGATAAAGAGATTCTTCAGATTCATATTTAAGATACTGCTGGGACTTTTTATTTTCAGTATTGCGATCGTTGTTTTGTATAAGTTCGTGCCGGTTCCGTTTACCCCATTAATGGCCATACGATATTTCGAAAATCCGGAAGAACCTGTAGAGCATGATTGGGTTCCAATCGAGGATATTTCGAGACATTTACAACTGGCTGTGATCGCCAGTGAGGATCAAAATTTTGAAAATCATAGCGGTTTTGACTTTGAAGCGATTCAAAAAGCTATGGAAGACAATCGTTCAGGTAGAAAGATACGTGGCGCTTCAACTATCTCACAGCAAACGGCAAAAAATGTATTTCTATGGCCTGGCCGTACCTGGTTAAGAAAGGGAGTGGAAGCTTATTTTACATTTTTAATCGAAATGATCTGGAGCAAGCAAAGGATCCTGGAGGTTTATCTTAACAGTATAGAAATGGGGAAAGGAGTTTATGGAGCACAAGCGGCAGCTCAACATTGGTTTAAGAAAGATGCTTCCAAGCTTGGCCCTTATGAAGCAGCAGCCATTGCAGCTGTCTTACCCAATCCCAGGGAATACAGAGCGAATCCTGCTTCCAATTTCATTCAGAAACGGAAGAACTGGATCGTTAGACAAATGCAGAATTATGGTAAGTTTATTTTAGAATAATGGCATTTAGAACCGAATTAATAAAAGGCTGTCGAGGTTACCTGGAAACAAGAATTTCTGTCGTTAAAAAAGCCATGAATGGGTTAAAGGAAGATCTTGAAGGCGAATCTAAAAGTAGCGCCGGGGATAAGTTTGAAACCGGCCGGGAGATGATCAATATAGAGTGGAATAAACTTAGTATTCAACTTAATGAATATGATCGTTTAGGGCATATTTTGAATAGGATCGAAGAACATAAGTCAAATGGGAACGTGGTTCTTGGCAGCATTGTTTTAACAGATACAGCGAATTATTTTATTTCTATTCCTGCAGGAGAAATTGAAAGTGCTGGTGAAAAGTTTTATGCTATCGGGATCCAGTCTCCAATAGCCCAATTATTACTTGGAAAAAAAAAGGGAGAAAAAATAGTTTTTAATAGTAGGGAGTTCATCATTGAAGAGGTTATTTAAGCCTGTTTTCGATCAATTCTTTAGAAACTGAAAGTGCTACCTGCTCCCCGGCGTGAATATCTCCGGAATTTTCGATCAAAATATCTTCACCATTTAGATCTGCGTGGATTAAAAAGCTCTCTCCTTTAAAATAGGTCTTTTTCACTTCAGCTTTTACTCCAGATCTTTTCACAACTTTTATCTCATGAGGATAAAGAACCACTCGTTTTCTACTGTCGCTATTTGTTTGCAAATTCTTGAGCATAATATGGTTCACGTCACCGAATAGCGAAGCTACATATTTATTAGGCGGAGACTGATATAATTCCTGTGGCGTTCCGTCGGCATAGATATTTCCATTCTTTATCACAAACGTTCTATGTGCAAAAGAGAGGGCATCTGTACTATCGTGAGTGGCTACGATACAGGTAATATTATTTTCCTTTAAATAAGCGAATAGTTTTCTTCTAAGATTGTTTTTCCTAAAATGATCTATATGACTGAAAGGTTCATCCAGTAAAATTAATTCAGGTTCCTTAGCCAATGCTCTGGCTAATGCGATTCTTTGCTGCTGACCACCGCTTAATAGTTTTGCTTTTTTATCTGCCAGGTCTTCCATTTCCACAACTTCCAGCAACTCTTTAATACGTCTTTTCTTTTTTACCGGGTAAAAATTGCTGAGATGTTTGCCTACATTTTCGGCAGCAGTTAGCGGAAGCATAAGGTCAAAATCCTGTGCGAGATATTTTATAAATGGTTCGCCCGGGACCAGATTGAAATTTGGTCCAAGCAACTCCTCCCCATTCCAGGTGATCTTACCATCGGTGTGCAAAAGTCCGTAAATAAGCTTTAAAAGCGTGCTTTTACCACAACCGCTTTCGCCAATAATTGAAACATTCTGGCCTTTTTCAATTTCAAAACTTATATTTTTTAAAACAGGTTCTTTATGGTAGGCGAAGGAGACTTTTTGAAGTTTCAGCATAGGATAATAGATGTATGACCAAGTTAAAATAAAAAAAGCGCGGAGCATAATCCGCGCTTTTACTTTTATAAAATTAATGTCTAATTAGCCATCAATATTTTCACCAACCTTGTTAGGAAGAACTTCATAACCCATGTTATAAAGGGTAAATCCAAAAATATCTGAATATTCTTCGATGATCTTGCTGGTAGGTTTACCTGCTCCGTGTCCGGCTTTAGTTTCAATTCTGATCAAAACTGGCTCATTTCCGGCATGTTTATCCTGTAACTCGGCAGCAAACTTGAAGGAATGCGCAGGAACCACACGATCGTCATGATCTCCAGTAGTTACCATTGTTGCAGGATATTCTACACCCTCCTTTACATTATGCACAGGAGAATAACCATATAGATATTCAAACATTTCTTTGTCGTCTTCAGAAGTACCGTAATCATATGCCCATCCTGCTCCCGCAGTGAAGGTATGATATCTAAGCATATCCATTACACCTACGGCCGGCAAAGCAACCTTCATAAGGTCTGGGCGCTGAGTCATGGTCGCACCAACAAGAAGTCCTCCATTAGAACCTCCTCGTATGGCTAGTTTTTCGCTTGAAGTGTATTTATTTTCGATAAGGTATTCTGCAGCTGCTATAAAATCGTCAAAAACATTTTGCTTTTTCAATTTTGTACCGGCATCATGCCATTCTTTTCCGTATTCTCCACCTCCACGAAGGTTTGGAACAGCATAAACACCACCTTGCTCCAACCAAACACTCATCGCTGTGCTGAATCCTGGAGTTAGGCTCACGTTGAATCCTCCATAACCATAAAGGATGGTAGGATTCTCACCGTTCATTTCAGTTCCTTTCTTATAAGTTATGATCATGGGAACTTTTGTACCGTCCTTGGAATTATAGAAAACCTGTTCGCTTTCATAATTCTCCGGATCAAAATCGATATTCGGTTTGTTGTAAACTTCGGAAATACCTTCTTCAATATCGTATTTATAGATAGTACCCGGAGTTACATAATTGGTAAATGAATAATAAAGAACCTCTTCATCTTCTTTCGCTCCAAATCCTCCGGCAGAACCAATTCCTGGAAGTTCAACCTCACGTACAAGTTTACCCTTTGAGTCATATTGTTTAACCTGAGAAATGGCATCTACCATATATTCAGCAAAGAAATAGCCTCCCCCGGTAGAAGGACTTAAAACATGTTCTGTTTCCGGGATAAAATCTTCCCAGTTTTCGGGTGTTGGATTTGATGCATCTACACTTACGATCTTTTTATTAGGTGCATCAAGATTGGTAACAATAAATAATTTGCTACCTTCATTTTTGATCACATAAGAATCTGAATTCTCATGATCCAGAACCGTAACCAGTTCAGGATTATCTTTCGTGAGATCCATCATGAATAATTTCCCGCCCGAAGTTGAATTCCTGGCAGAAATAGTTAGGTATCGATCATCTTCAGTAACACCTCCACCAACATATCTGTGCTTCTGATCCTCACTTTCTCCAAAGATCACTTTGTCTTCAGACTGGGCTGTACCTAGTTTATGATAGTATAATTTATGCTGATCTGTTTTTGCTGAAAGCTCGCTTCCATCTGGCTTGTCATAACTGGAATAATAGAAACCATCGTTTCCTTTCCACGACATTCCGCTGAACTTCACATCGCGAATTGTATCTCCAAGTATTTCTTTATTTTCGGCATTCATCACGATGATTTTTCTCCAGTCGCTTCCGCCTTCAGAAATTGCATAAGCAAGTTTACTCCCATCTTTAGAAAAGCTCAAACCTCCAAGGGAAGTCGTACCGTCTTCACTAAATTTATTTGGGTCAAGATATACTTCAGCCTCACCATCTTCCCCTTTTTTTCTATAGATAACGCTCTGGTTTTGTAAGCCATCGTTCTTAAAGAAATAGATATAATCTCCTTCAGTAAAAGGAGCGCTTAATTTTTCATAATCCCAGAGCTGGGTAAGTCTTTTCTTTAACTGATCGCGGTATGGTATTTTGTCCAGGTAATTGAAGGTAACTTTATTCTGAGCTTCTACCCAGTTTTCGGTTTCCTCGCTACGGTCATCTTCTAACCAGCGATAAGGATCCTTTACCTCGGTTCCAAAATAATCTGTAACGGTGTCTACTTTTTTAGTCTCGGGATAATTCAATGCAGTTTGATCGTTTTTTTTATTGTCATCGTTGCAGGCGGTCAATAATCCTGCAGCAATGACCATGGTAAGCATTTTTTTCATGTTATGAGTTTCAATTTTGTTTAAAATAAGTATAAAAAAAGTCTGAAAGTTACAATCTTCCAGACTTTTAAGAAATTCCGTTATTAGATTCTTTTATACTAATTTATTTTCGATGAGATATTCTGCGATCTGAACCGCATTAGTAGCAGCTCCTTTCCTCAAATTATCGGCAACGATCCACATATTGAGTGTATTAGGCTGGGAATGATCACGTCTTATCCTCCCCACGAATACGTCATCTTTTCCTTCCGCATAAATAGGCATAGGATAGGTGTTTACTCCTGGATTATCCTGAACTGTAATTCCCGGGAAGTCACTTAATAACTTGCGAACATCACCTTCCTCGAATTCCTTATTGAATTCGATATTTACAGATTCTGAATGTCCTCCAACAACCGGGATTCTAATCGCAGTGGCGGTAACATTTACTGAATCATCACCAAGGATCTTTTTGGTCTCATTCGTAAGCTTCATTTCCTCTTTAGTATACCCATTTTCCTGAAATACATCACAATGAGGTAAAGCATTCTTATGGATAGGATAAGGATATGCCATCTCACCACTATCACCTGCATATTCATTCTCAAGTTGTTGCACTGCTTTTACACCTGTTCCGGTAATAGACTGATATGTGGAAACAACAACTCTTTTGATATTGTAGGCATCATGTAAAGGCTTTAAGGCCATTAAAAGCTGGATCGTAGAACAATTGGGGTTCGCAATGATCTTATCTGTTTTTTCTAGTAGCGTAGCATTGATCTCAGGAATTACCAGCTTATTATTAGGATTCATGCGCCAGGCAGAAGAATTGTCTATCACAGTAGACCCTGCTTCGGCAAACTTCGGAGCCCATTCTAATGAAGTATCTCCTCCGGCAGAAAAAAGAGCTATTTCAGGTTTCATGGAAACTGCAGTCTCCAGGCCAACCACCTCAAATTCTTTATCCCCAAATTTGATCTTTTTACCTACAGACCTTTCGGAGGCGACGGGTATCAACTCGGTTAAGGGGAATTTTCTTTCCTCCAATACTTTCAGCATTACGTTTCCAACCATTCCGGTTGCTCCAACAACAGCTACTTTCATAATATACTGTGATTTAAAAAATTTGACTGCAAAGGTATTAGTTGTATACTAACCTAGATTATTACAGTGGAAAAAAATCTATCGATTATTAAATTTTATACGTATTTGTACAAATTGTTAAAAAAAGACCCCGATTCTCATCGGGGTTTATAGTTAAAACAAGTAGTGTAGCGGTAAGCGTACTTCTTAAATATTCTGTTTTTTTAGTTCGTCCCTTATCTCCAATAAAATTTCCTCTTGTGTGGGTCCTTTTGGAGCAGGAGCCTCTTCCACATTCTCTTTTTTCTTGGTCTTTTCATAAGAGCGTAAAACCAAAAATATAAAAAAGCCGATGATAATAAAATATATAATTGCCTGAATTAAATTACCGTAGGTGATCACGGCAGCATTAGCTTCCTGTGCCGCTTCCAGGCTGGGATAGCTCTCCCCGGTAAGGGAAATAAATTTTTGGGTGAAATCTATGCCACCGGTTAATAAACCGATAATCGGCATAATGACGTCGTTTACTACCGAGGTCACGATTTTATTGAAGGCCGCACCAATAACAACAGCTGTGGCCAGCATTACAATGTCTTTCTGAAATAAAAATGTTTTAAAATCTGAAAAGAAGCTCATAGGTTAGTTTTAATAGTTAGTTGAGCCCTAATTTATTGAAAAAAAGTATATATCCGGATTTAAGTTAATTCAGGGATTATTTTCCTGGTTATTCTGCGCTGTAATCCTGTAATGAGTTCATAGGAAATAGTGCCCCCTGCTTCTGCAAATTTTACCGGATGTTGCGGACCACCAAAGACGATAACTTCATCGCCTTCCCTACAATCTATTCCTGTGACATTTATCATTATAATATCCATACATACATTTCCTACTATGGGTGCGTACTTTCCGTTAACGTAAACACCTGCCTTTTGCCTGCCATATATTCGGTTAATGCCATCGGCATGTCCTAAGGGAAGAGTAGCGATATGGGTTTTATCTTCAGCCTTAAAGACCCGGTTATATCCAACCGTATCTCCTTTTTTTAATTCTCTGATCTGTGAAATTATGGTTTTCAGGGTACCAACCGGTTTTAGCTGCGGATCTACATTTTCATCGTTTCCGTAGCCATAAAGTCCTATTCCTGTTCTAACCATACTAAAGGCAGCCTTTGGATAATTTATAACCCCGGAAGTATTACAAATATGGAGCATTGGTTCATAACCAAGGTTTTTGATAAGCTCCCAGCTCATTTTCCTGAAAAGATCTATTTGTCCTAAGGTAAAATCCCTTTCCTTCCAGTCTTCACTGGCGGCTAGATGAGAAAATACGGAGGCTATTTTAATTGCTGAGCTGCCTTTAATTATTTCTAAAACCTTTTGAATCTCTGGCTGATCAAAACCAAGGCGGTTAAGGCCTGTATTCAGCTTTATATGTGCTGGATAGTCTTTTAGCTTTGCTTTTTCGGCTATAGAAATGAAGGCTTTTAAAGTTCTTTCACTATATAGATTAGGTTCCAGACAATGTTCAATGATCTCTTCGAATTGAATTACCTGAGGATGCAGTACCAGGATAGGTTTTGTGATCCCATTTTTGCGAAGTCTAACCCCTTCTTCTGTATAGGCTACAGCAAAATAATCTGTGCCAAGTTCTTCCAGTTTTTGAGCAATGACTACTGAATCGCTTCCGTAGGCATGGGCTTTTACCACTGAAAGGAATTTGACTTCCTTATCTATTTTAGATCGTAAAAATCGGTAATTATGAGCCAGGTTTCCTAAATCTATTTCCAGAACAGTTTCATCGGCTTCAGGCATTCTCTTCTTTTGGTTTGGATTTTAGTTCTTCCGGTTCTTTTACTTCCAGTTTTCTCACTTTCTGGCTTAGCATGGCTTTGTAGTAGGCACCACGGCTAAGAGGTTCATATTCTTCATTTTCTCCGAGAAAGACAAGATCATCATTTATCGCTTTTCTATAACTGAACTGAGCAAGATTTCCCGTTCTGGTGCATACTGCATGTACTTTGGTAACATACTCTGCAGTAGCCATTAGATTGGGCATCGGGCCAAATGGATTGCCTTTAAAATCCATGTCCAGTCCTGCAACGATCACCCGAACTCCTCGATTTGCCAGATCATTACATACGGTAACGATCTCATCATCGAAGAATTGGGCTTCATCTATGCCAACCACATCACATCCATCAGCCAGAATTCTAATATTCGATGCCGAAGGCACCGGGGTGGAGCGAATTTCATTTGAATCATGAGACACCACCATTTCCTCATCGTATCTGGTGTCTATGGCGGGTTTGAAGATCTCTACATTCTGTTTGGCAAATTTTGCACGCTTAAGTCTACGGATAAGCTCTTCGGTTTTTCCGGAAAACATTGAGCCGCAAATAACTTCAATCCAGCCAAATTGCTCTTCGTGATTTACTGTATTTTCGAGAAACATTTTGTATTTTTCAAGTCGAATTGGGGAATTACCTCATTCGCATAAAGGTGGAACAAATTTATTAAAAATACAACCCTGGTATAGGTGGATTCTTTAAAGTTATGAAATGTTCAGGGCTTATTTTTTCACAAAATTGAAATACTAAGGACCAATTACTTTCTAACTTAGAATCGATAAAAAATATTAACAGATGAAAAAGAAAATTCAAGCAGATTTGATCAGTATTGCCGAAAAGATCCTTCAGCAAAAAGGAGATATGGATGCAGATCAACTTAAGAAAATGGCGAAAGATCTTTATGAAAAGCTTACGATTCTGGCTTTTACTGAAAAACATCTGGAAGAAGAACCTGAACCAAAGCAGGTGCAAAAATTACAGGAGAAGCCAAAAGCCAAACCTACTAAACAAAAGAATCTATACGATGAATTCTATCCTGACGGGACCGAGTATAATGAGAATTCTGATGCGATAACCGAACCAAATACCGAGAAGATCAAGGATATCGTTGCTCAAATGGAACCGGAAACAGAAAAGGTCGATCATATTTTAAATAGTCTCAATACGGCATCTAAACCTTCCGGCGAGACGCAAACAAAGGAGCCTAAAAAAGACTTTAGAAATATTGGAGTGGATTATGATAATCTACCCGATTTTGAACCGGTGAACCATATTGAGAAAAATAAACCACGGTCTTTGAACGACCGTCTGAAAAAGGGAATCAATATTGGCCTTAACGAACGTCTTGCTTATATAAAGCATCTCTTCGATGGGAATACCGCCGATTATAACCGGGTACTTTC
>CBDTXN010000066.1:0-14407 GCA_965364455.1 uncultured Flavobacteriaceae bacterium | reverse complement strand
CACTAACTATGGCAGTTTCAGAATAGGGTCCGTTGTTACATGAGTTATTGGCAATTAATGCCCTGAATGCGGTGGACTCATCGGTGATCACACTTTCAATTTCCTCAGGCGTAAGGTGATCTGAAGTACCATTTATAGATTGCCAATTATTATCTGAAGCACCACGATATTCCCAGCCTATGACCTCACCGGTATATCCACTAAGGTTTAATCTACTGGCAAATCCTGGAACCGGGTTTTGACAGGTTAGAAATAACCTATCGTTATTTTTAGCCCACAATGCTTTTCCTCCTTCGGGTAACTGGTCTACCGTAATAGTTGTTTCTGCGGTAGCCACGTCACAGACTCCATTTTTCACAGTTACCCTATATGACGTAGTTTCGGTTAATCCGGTAAATAATCTTGTATCGTTAAGATCAACATCCTCCGTTTCCAACCAATTTCCTCCAGTAGTTGAATTATTATATTCCCATTTGGTTATATCTCCTGTTCGGCTATCTAGAGAAATACTTACTTCGCCATCTGAAATACAGATCCTGTCAGAATCTGGGGTCAAACTACCGGCAACCGAAGTGTCGTCTACATTTATAGTAACGTTATAAGTGTTGGTACAGCCGTTAGTTTCTCCTACAACGGTATAGATGTTTTCACCAATTTCGGTAGGAGTGATATCGAAACTGGAATCTGTGCCTGTATATAATTCTGTTTCTCCCTGTAGCAAGGTGTAGCTAGTTGCACCTGATGCGGTCAAAGTCACAGTACTTCCAAGACAAATTTGGTTTGATTCTCCTGAAATTTCGACAAGTACATTTGGTAATGGCTTAATGGTTATAACTACTGCTGTCCTGTCACTCTCACAACCGGTAGAAGAATATGTTTGGCTCACATAAAATGTCGTTGCTCCAACACTATCTGTAATTATTGGTGGTGCTGCTCCTAACGGAGTGTTAGAGTCAATTGAATCATACCAGTTTAGGGTAGCACCTTCGGCAGGGGTAATGGGCAGTCCTTCAGTAACTTCTTCATTTAGACAATAAGCGAAATTAAGAGGTGTATCTGAAACAGGATCTGGAGTATCCAGAACTGTTATTGTCATCACATCAGAATAGTCACTTTCGCATCCATTCTCTCTGGTTTGGGTGGCGTAGTATTCGAAAGTTGTCGCTGATGAAGTTACGATTGGAATGTTGTCGCCTATATAGGTATAGGTTCCTCCTTCCAATGTATACCACTTAATTTCATTTCCCGGCTCTCCATCGGCAGTAAGATTACCAGCTTCTTCATCTAAACAAAATTGTTCGCTGGTAACGGTTGGAGGATCTGGTCTTGGATCTACTCTGAAGGTGAAGGTTTTTGAAGTTGCTTCAGAACACGTGAAATAATCAGGTCCATCTACGGTAACCCAATATACACCGGAATCACCATCACCTCCGGGCTGTGGATCTGTTATAGTAAGCGTTCCAGTATATTCTCCGTTAGTACCCGATGGGCCAGAAACCGTCATTTCGATCTTATCAGTAATTTCATTTACTACCTCGCCATCTTTGATCCACTGAAAGGTTAAGGGGGCACCATTCGCGTGTCCCATAAATACAAAGGTTATTTCCTCTTCCTCATCTTCACAAATTACAATATCTTCTGTAGGCTCAGTAATTACAATATCTTCGTCTACATTCAGGGTTACTGTGTCGGAAATATCGTCTTCACAGGAATCATCTCCGGAAACTACAACATAATATTCTCCTGCATCTATTGATGTAGCATTGGAGAAATAAAGGACGGCTTCATCTTCGCCTGGTAATGCCTGTGGATTTCCATCTACGATTTTGTACCATTGGTAAATCAGGTCATCACCAGTAGCGATTACCTCAAATTCTGCCGGACTATTGGAACATGTGCCTGTATTAACCGGGTTCGTAGTGATTTGCGGAGTTTCTTTGATGGTGATATCTGCGGTTGAGATTACCTCTTCACAACCAAGTTCCGATTCAATACTATAAGTAATGGTATGAGGTCCAGGTGTGCTTTGAGTGGCATCAATAGTTCCATCGGAGTCTATACTTAAGCCTTCCGTTCCTGAAAACACTCCATTTTGCCATACACCAGCTTCACTGGAGTAGGTTACTACTACAGATTCAGTAGAACAAATAGTTTCTGGATAAGAAATATCAACCTCAGGAATTTGAGTAATTTCTACCGTAGTTTGTAATATAACCTCATCGCAACCAGTGCCGCTGGGATCGGCGGGAATCGTATAAAAAACATCATAAGTGCCAGGATTACTGGTTTTAGCATTAATTGCCCCGTTATTAGGATCTATGGTAAGCCCACCAGGCTCTGAAGATGAAAATTCACCATTTTCATAATCTCCTTCACCGTTTAAAAATACTGGACTTTGCAGATTTTCATCTGAAGTACAAAAAGGTCCGTCGTATGATATTTCTGCAAATGGTGCAGCATTTAGTGTGATCTCAGCTGTTGCTATTGCAGGTTCACAATTATTTAGACCTGTATAGGTTATCGTATAATCTCCCGGAGTACTTCCTCCCGGGGTAATGGCACCTGAGCTTGGACTTATTGTTAGTCCCTCAGGTATTACTGAAAATGTTCCACCTTCATAATCACCTGTTCCATTTAATTCAACATTAATACTACCCGTCATAGAAGTACAGATGCTTTCCGGATATACTATGGTAGCAGTAGGATCAGGAGTTACCGTAATGGTTCCACCGGAAGTGGCCTGTACACAATCCCCGGTTGTTTCAATAATATAAGTGAATTCACCATCCTCGGTAGGTGTACCTGAAATTGTAAATATTCCGTTACCATAACTTCCTGAAAGACCTGCGGGTAACCCTAAAACAGTTGCGCCGTTTCCAGGAGCCGTTATATTAAATTGAATATCTGCTATCGCGTTATTGATACAAACTACCTGATCTGAATTTGCCGGTAAATCTATGGTTGGGTCAGGTTGCACCGTAATGATACCTGTTTGAGAGGTGCTAATACAATCTCCAATGGTGTTCACTGTATATTCAAAAGTTCCTGTTTCGGTCGCAGTACCACTTATTGTGAAACTTCCTGGAGAAAATACCCCTGAGAGGCCGGCTGGAAGTCCAGTAACACTGGCATCAGTTACAGGTTCATTAGTGTTAAATATAATATCCTCTAACCCGGTATTAATACATATTTCCTGGGTCTTATTGGCCGGATCATTAATAGTATGATCTGGCGATACGGTGATGGTTCCAGTTGCGGTCGCTTGCTGACCGGTACAATCCCCAGTTGTATTTACCGTATAATTAAATGTGCCCGATTCTGTGGGAGTTCCCGAAATTGTGAATACACCGGAGTCAAAGTTTCCAGTTACACCGGCTGGTAATCCAGTTACGGTAGCGCCAGTTCCTGCATCGGTGATATTGAAGGCTATGTTGTTTATAGCATTATTAATACAAACAGTTTGATCCTTATTCGATGGGTTTGAAATTGTGGCATTTTTTAATACAGTTATAACCATAGAATCAGTCTTAGGTCCACATGGACCACTCGGGTCTATAGAAGTTATACTTATAGTTACTGTTCCTCCGTTATTTTTAATCGAATTAGGTAGTGAGTATGTTCCGGTTAGATTATTCCCCCCGTTCGAAAATGAGCCTCCTGGAACATTTGCACTCCAACTCCAATCTTTAGATTTTGTAATTACGCCACCAATTTGCCCAGCTAAGTTTACTTGATTAGTTCCAATACAAACATTTTGGTCTGGACCTGCATCCACTAATACTACAGTACCAGTGAATACACTTTCAGTAAGTGTTGCAGAACTGCCACAATCGTTAACAGCGGTTACAGAAATATTTCCGCTTTGAGCATTAGTACCGGCTTTAAGTGTAATTAAATTGCCATTTTGCGAAACAACAGACCAACCATTTGGGTAAGTCCAATTATAGGAGCGAGCACCAGAAATTGGGTTCACTTTGTAAATTATTTCTGTTACTGGGCAAATTGCAGTACTGTTGTGGGTAGGATCCGAATAATCAAAAACGGGAGTAATACCGTTTATTGAATTATCTACCTGTATTATTATTTCATTACTTTCAGCTGTGTCTATAGCAAGACATTCTTCACTCGAGGTCATAATAACCTTCACGGTCTGTCCATTTGTTAGGCCTGAAGTTGAAAACGTAGAGTTATTTGGCCCTGTAGGATTATCATCTATATACCACTGGAATGATGGACTGGCGCCTCCATTAGTGGAAGTCGCATTAAAGGTGATAGAGGATCCGGAACAAATAATATTATCTGGATCATTTGAAACTATAGAAACCTCGGGAGTTAAGTTAGGATTAACCGTGACATTAATTGGGTTGCTAGTAGCAGTAGGAGTTGCCAGACAGGTTTCATTGGAAGTAAGTACAACTGTTACCTCCTGGCCATCTAGAATATTCGAAGTGACGAAAGTATCACTATTCGTTCCAACATTATTTCCATCGACCTTCCATTGGTAAGAAGGGCTAGTTCCTTCATTAACGGGTACTGCGGTAAAAGTAATCTCGTCGCCATTACAAATATCGCTATCACTTGATGTAATCGATACTTCAGGAGTAAGGTTTGGGTTAACCGTAAAGGCAATACCATTACTGGTGGCGGTTGATTGAGTGACACAGTTTTCACTAGATGTTAATATAACAGTAACAATATCTCCTTCGTTCAATGAACTGGTACTGAAGGAAGGACTATTAGTCCCTGCATCTACGCCATCCACCTGCCATTGGTAGGTAGGTGAACTTCCTCCATTTATAGCAGTGGCAGTAAAGGTGACCTCTGTACCTGCGCAGATAATGCTATCGGCATCTGACGAGCTTATGCTTACTGAAGGTTCAAGGTTCTCGTTGATGATTATAGAGCCGTTCAGTGTGTTGGAATCACCGCAAGTTCCAGTGGCGGTAATTGTATAATCGTGTGTTCCGGTAACTGAACTTGACCCTGAAATGGTATAAACTCCTCCCGAAAAGCTTCCTGAAATACCAGCCGGTAGTCCTGAAACACTTGCTCCCGTTCCGGTTTCACCAATTTCATAGGTTATTGCCTGAATATCTTCGTCCTGACATATTTCCTGTGAATTATTTCCAGAGGTTAAACTTATAGTAGCATCGTTAACGATAGTGATAGAACCACTTTCTGTAACAGATTCGCAAGGACCTGTTGCGGTAACGGTATAATTGAAGGTACCTGTAGTAGTTGGTGATCCGCTGATTGTAAAACTGCCACTGCCATAACTACCATTTACTCCAGGTGGTAAACCGGTTACGCTGCTTCCATTACCACTGCCTCCAATAGAGAAAACTATTGGATCTATAGCTGAATTGATACATACATCAATTTGGTCTTTATTTCCGGGTGTAGAAATAGTTGCATTATCAGTAATAGTAATATTGGCTGTCGTTTCTGCGGTAGATGAAGTGACGCAGGTAAGACTACTCGTTAAAACTACGCGAACACTATTTGCCCCTGCCGGAAGACTGGAAATGGAAAATGTATTCGAAGAAGAAGTCTGTGCAGGAGTTGAGCTGGAATTTACAAACCAGGAGTAAGAAGGGCTCGATCCTGCATTAGTGTTCGATGCTGTAAAAGTCACAATTTCTCCAACACATTTAGTAGAAGGAGTGGAACTTAGACTTACTGTTGGTGTTTTTAAAGTATTTATGGTCATGGTGATCTGACTACTGTTCTTTGAACAGCTTCCATCATCAGAGGACGTGACAATCACTCTTACTTTATCGCCATTTGCTAGATTGGTTGGTGTAAAAGTATTAGTCGTGCTAGGTGAACCTATATCTGTAGTATTAATTTGCCATTGGTAAGATAAGGTGCCTGTACCTCCATTTGCAGTGGCTTCAAAGGTCACAGAAGTACCTTCACATATATTATTGCCTGGATTGGCAGATATAGAAACAGAATCAGGGCATTGCCCCCAAACTAATGCTGGTAGGAAAAATAAAACCAATAAGAATTTTCCATGTAATTGTTTAACCATAGTTATTAAGGTTTAATTACAATAAATTGTTTAGTAGGGGTATATGATTAGGGGTAAAATTAGCTGGGGGCAGCTTAAAAACTAGTTCACAAAAACCTGGGGACTAATGAAATAGCAAATAAAATTAATAGAAATTAATTAAAGTATCTTAATTTTTCGCTAAAAAACGTTAATAGTCGATGAAATTAGTAGAAAAATAATGCAATAGGGTTAAGTTGCTGTAATACAGGTAAATAAAAAAGCCACCTTTAATGGGTGGCTTTTTTTTGAAATATAATCTACAGGGTTATTCCCCCATAAACGGGTATCTGTAATCTGTTGCTGGAACAAATGTTTCTTTGATCAATCTAACCGAGATCCATCTCATAAGATTCATCTTAGATCCTGCTTTGTCGTTAGTACCACTGGATCTGGCTCCTCCAAATGGTTGCTGGCCAACTACAGCTCCTGTTGGCTTATCATTGATGTAGAAATTACCGGCAGCATTTTGCAGAAGGTCTGTAGCCTGGGCTGCAGCATAACGGTCACCGGATAAAATTGCTCCAGTAAGGGCATACATGCTTGTATTATCAACAGTTTCACAGATCTCTGCCCATTTCTTTTCAGTGAAGTTCTTATCATCATAAAGATAAATAGTAACTACTGGTCCGAAAAGTTCAGTTTCCATGGTAGTGTAGTGTGGATCTGTGGTTAGAATCACCGTTGGTTCAACAAAGTACCCTACAGATTTATCATAATTTCCACCTACTACAATTTCTGCTGTTTTATCTTTTTTGGCTTTATCAATATAACTGGCGAGTTTATCGAAAGAACCTTCGTGAATAACCGCATTGATAAAGTTGGTCATATCTTCAGGAGATCCCATTTTAAAAGACTCAACATCTGCTACCACATAATCTTTGATCTGTGGCCAAAGACTCTTTGGTAGATAAACTCTGGAAGCTGCACTACATTTTTGTCCCTGGTATTCA
This sequence comes from uncultured Flavobacteriaceae bacterium, assembly GCA_965364455.1. Lineage (GTDB taxonomy): Bacteria > Bacteroidota > Bacteroidia > Flavobacteriales > Flavobacteriaceae > Christiangramia. Next base: position 7,402 of record CBDTXN010000066.1, on the reverse strand, counting down.
AAAGCACCTCTTGAAATCGCTGTGGCAACTTTTTTAGGATTTGCTGTTGGATGGGCAAGAATAAAGTCTTTACCTCCGGTTTCACCAACAATTCTTGGGTAGCTTTTGTAATTACGGATGTTCTTTCCAATTTTCTCCCAGATACCTTTAAATACATCTGTACTACCGGTAAAGTGAATTCCGGCGAAATCTGGACTTGCGAGAACAGTATCAGTCACCATTGCAGGATCACCGTTTACCATATTTATAACTCCGTCAGGTAAACCTGCTTCTTTGAATACTTCCATGATCACCTGTGCAGAAAGCATCTGGCTATCACTAGGTTTCCAAACTGCCACATTTCCCATAAGGGCTGCACTTGATGGTAAGTTCCCGGCAATTGCGGTAAAGTTGAACGGCGTGATTGCATATACAAATCCTTCTAAAGGTCTATATTCAACGCGGTTCCAGTTTCCATCAGAAGAAATTGGTTGTTCGTTATAAAGTTCAGCCATAAACTCAACGTTAAAACGAAGGAAGTCACAGATCTCTGCTGCAGAATCTATTTCTGCCTGATAAATATTCTTAGACTGCCCAATCATAGTGGCAGCGTTCATTCTTTGTCTGTAAGGACCAGAGATAAGGTCAGCTGCTTTTAAGAAAACTGCAGCACGTTGTTCCCACTCAAGTTTAGCCCATTTTTTTCTTGCTTCAAGGGCTTCTTCGATCGCTTTCTCAACATGTTTTTTCTTAGCGATGTGATAAGTACCCGCTACATGCTTATGATCGTGAGGAGGATTGATAGTTTTCGTATCTCCTGTCTTTATTTCTTCAGATCCAATATAAAGTGGAACCTCTGTATTGGCATTATAAAGATCCTTATACGTAAGTAAAACTTCTTCTCTTTCTGGGGTTCCCGGTGCGTAACTTTTAACTGGTTCGTTAACTGCTACAGGAACGTGAAAAAATCCTTTTCCCATAATATTATTTTTGCTTTTTTCGATTGTTTTTAATTGCGCTAAAGGTAAAAAAATAAAGCGGTTTTGAAGAAGAAGAAGTAGCCCTTCACGAAAGCTTAACTTTTTTCGTAATTTTCCTTAAAATTTTGACTTTCATCCATGTGTACGATCACTTTAGTTCCCCATCCAGATTCTATGAATGGTTTTATTCTTACCTCAAACCGTGATGAAGCAGTAAGTAGAAAAACACTCTCACCTCAATCTGAAATGTATAAAAATACCAGGCTCTATTATCCAAAGGACAAGGAAGCTGGGGGAACATGGCTTGGCGTTAGTGAGCATCTACGTTGTGTATGTTTAATGAATGGAGCTGATGAGCCTCACGTTAGAAAACCTGAATACCGGAAAAGCAGGGGAGTGGTGGTGCTTGATTTTTTGAGTAATAGAGATTTAAAAGAATCCCTAAATGAATATGATCTGGTGGATATAGAGCCTTTTACTATGATCGTTGTTGATTGGCATAATGGTCTTATCTTTTATGAACTGCTTTGGGATGGTGAAAACAGGAAGATTAAAAAACTACCTCTGAAGGAGCATATCTGGTCTTCTTCACCTTTATATTCAAAAGAAATGAAAGCCTTGAGACTAAAATGGTTCAAAAACCTGAAAGAAACCAAAGGCTTTTCAACTGAATCTCTGGAAGATTTTCATCATAATGCAGGTGAGGGGAGTAAAGAGTATGACCTTATAATAGATCGGGGATTTTTGAAAACACAGAGTATAAGTCAGGTTTTTAATTCTTCAAAGGAATTAAGGTTTACTTATGAAAATTTAAAAAATAAGGAAGTGTCAGAGAAGTACTTTCAGTTTAATGCATACGGAGCATTAAGTTTAAAGGAAGGAATCTGAACCTTGAAGTTTTTCCTGTTAGAAAAGTTTATCATATTGTAATGTCCCTTCATGGCACCAAAAGGTCCGGTTAGAAGGCAGCCACTTTGATAAGTATGGCTCTCACCGGGTTGTAAGACCGGTTTTTTGCCAATCACTCCTTCACCTACAACAGTTTCCGTATCCTTCAATGAATCCCTGATTTCCCAGTATCGGGATTTTAACTGAACCGAATCATTGCTTCGATTTTCTATGGTTATCTGGTAGCCAAAGGCAAAATGCATCTTATAGTTCTTATAGAACATTCCCTCAAAGTGAGTTTCAACTGAAATTTTAATGCCTTTAGTGACCTGATGTGTCATCTCTAATAAATTGAAAAAGAAACAATTACAGCAATAATTGTAGCTATAGTCGCTAAAGTAAAAAATATTATGTTTAGAATTATGAACTTTAAAATCGTTTTAACACGTCCCTGCTCATAGAAGTTGCGTAATGCTTTATATAAATAGAATACAAAAACTGTATTGGCGAGGGTGAATCCCCAATCTGATTTGATTATATAATCTATTGAATATCCAATGATGTAAAGAACAAAGAGTGTTGTTTGTACATGAAACGCAAAAATTAGGTGTTCCATATAATTAAAGGGACGCCGAATATATATTAGCCAGATGAACAGGGCGAAAATCGGCAGATAGAAAAATATAATAAACGGCAGTTTATTCGTGAAGTAATCTACAAAAAGGTAAGGATTGTTGTAGAAAAGATCAAATTTTACTCCTTTTCTAAAAAGCCACCTATTCCATCCTGTATTTTCATATTCGAGTTCCTGGAGCACTTCCTCTGCATTGGTAGTTTTCTTTTCCTTATAGTACTTATAGAAAACAGAAAGCTTTTTGGCGGTCCTTTCAGGAAAATTCATACTGTCCAATTCGCTCTCCGAAAAGTAAACGTCTTTGTATGATTCCTTAATAGTGTCTTTTTTGATATTTTCTCTAGAAACCCTCTGTAAGATTGAATCTACGGGTATATTATTCTTTTTAAAGGCCGGAATTTCCCTTAATTCTGATTGTAAAACACTATCCTGACTAATTTCGTTTACCTGATCCTTGAAACCTTCTTCCTTTTCCGCGAAATTAACGCCTTCAAATTTGTTTGAAATTCCCGCGATCAGGAAAAAGATGATCGAAACACTTAAATAGAACCTGAAAGGATTCGCATAACGCATCCTTTTTCCGTTTATATAATCTTTTGAGATTTTACCCGGTCTGAATAAAAGTATCCTCAGTGTTCTTTGAAACCTGGAATCATAATTGAACATTCCGGAAAAAAATTCAACAAAAAAGTCTGCGAAACTTAATTTTTTGGTAATGTTCTTTTGACCGCAATTAGGGCAGAAATGGTCACTCTTTTCCAGAGGCATGTAGCAGTTCAGGCAGGTTTTTCCCCGGTATTGATATAATTCGTCTTTCTTTATCAGGTTTTCTGACATTGGAAATTATGTTAGTTTCGAATATTCTCAGAATTAGTATACCCCACACCAATCATTCTGTCATATCTCGCACCGGGAGGACTATAATAAACAAGGATGCTGTATAGGTTTTCGGTCTCATCAAAATTCCCACTGATAAATCCGTCATCTATAGTACCATCCTCATTTAACAATACATATTTATAATTGTAGTAACCTTGTTTGAATAGTCTTGCTCCTTCATAATACCCGGTTTCTTCATTATAGGTTAATAAAGTACTTTTATCGAGTTCGAAATTATTGAAGCCTCCATATAGATGAATTTCGGAATTCCCGATATTATCATAATTCTTTAAGCGGAAATGCAACCAGACATATTCGGCTTCGATATCTGAATTCTGTGCCTGGATATTTCTTACTACAAAGCCTCCATTAATATCCGGGTTATAAGTATAAGGTTCATTCTTTCTGGTGAAATCCAGAAACAGAAAATGATGATAAAGGTCTTCTAGTTCGACGCTAGATATATCTGAGTTAGAAACCCTTATTTCTTTATTGTCGAATTGAAGAAACTCATTACCACCCCAGAAGGAAGATTCGACATCGTACCGGTAAATCAGTTCGTTCGCGATCGTGTACTGAGGCTCCAGATCATTAATAGCCAGTTTAAGATTGTAATTCTGGATAACCGAAACTTTTACGTTCTGTACCGGATTTTTTAATAAAAGGTCTGGTGAATCGACACTAAAATTTACGATCTGTTTTTCATCAATAAAATTGAGATCCCGTGATCTTTTTACTTCTGCAGTAATCTGAGCCAGGGGTTCATAAACCATAAATTTTCTGGAAAAGACAAGTTCACGGTTTGAATTATAAATACTTAGAACATAGTTTCCTGAAACCTTCAAGCTTTTTACATTCTTGTTGGGGATATTGAGCTCGTAGTGAGTGTAAGGTTGCAAGGTGTTCAGGGCATTTGTGAAGTTTAGAATCCTCACATTGTCAAAACCTTCCAGGTATTCATTTTTGCTAAGCTGGCTAGGGGTCCAATCGAAGTTATAATGCTCAATTGTATAATAGTAATCGGCTTCATCACCAATGATATCATCGAAGCTTAATCTCATGTTGCTACCTAATCTAACCACTGGGTTACCTGTATTTTCCTGTGAACTTCCCTGGAAAATAATAGTCCTGATGAATGTAGGAGGGGGCGTTTCCTTAACGGGCTGGCTCGAAGCGGAGAATCCAATTACTCCAATAAATAGAATTAAGAATAAGGCTTTCATATAATTGATAATAGACAAAGTTAAAAGAAATTAGCTTTTTAGATCAATTTATTTTAACAGTTGATGAAAGTAAAATTCTGTTATTTCTTGGGATAAATGGAGTGAAAATTCATAAATTTGCACGACTTTAAACTAAAAATTTTAACATACACTCCATCCTATGTCAAAAGACATTCGAATTAAAAGAGGATTATCTCTGCGATTAGAAGGGGAGGCGGAAAAAGAGCTTGTAAAGGCTCCAAGATCCAAAACTTACGCGATCAAACCGCCAGATTTTCACACTGTTGTACCTAAAATGGTTGTTAAAGAAGGAGCAAAACTTCTTGCCGGTGATGAGATTTTCTACTCAAAATATACAGAACAAATTCGCTTTACAACACCTGTAAGTGGTGTTCTTAAAGAAATCAAAAGAGGGGATAAAAGAAGGATCCTTGAAGTGATCATCGAGGCAGATGCTGAAGATGTTTACCGCGATTTTGGTAAAATGGACGCCGCAAAGGCTGATGCTAAAGACGTGAAGGAAAGAATCCTTGAAAGTGGCTGTGGTGCTTTTATCTATCAACGACCATATGATATTGTTGCAGATCCAAAAGATACCCCAAAGGCTATTTTTATTTCAGCAGTTACTACTGCACCTCTTGCAGCTGATAAAGGTTTTATCATTAAAGATAAAGTAGCTGCCTTTCAGGAAGGTATCAACGCTTTAAGAAAACTTACTCCGGGAAAAGTTCATCTTTCAGTAGATGAAAGTTCAGCGCAATATCTTAAAGATATTCAGGGAGTAGAGCTTCACCATGTGAAAGGAGAGCACCCTGCGGGTAACGTAGGTGTTCAGATCCATAAGATCGATCCTATGAATCAAGGGGAGAGAGCCTGGACTGTAGGTGTTGAGGATGTTGCTATTATTGGTAATATTTTCTTGACCGGTCAATTCCACGCAGATAGAACTATAGCTGTAACAGGTAGTGAGGCTAAAGATAGAAAGTACTATCAAACAAAAATAGGAAGTAACGTATCAGATCTAGTAGGTCAGGCACCAGGTAATGTTCGCGTTATTTCGGGTGATGTATTGACAGGAACTCAGCTTTCCAATAATCAATATATAGGATTCTTCGCTAATGAAGTAACCTTAATACCTGAAGGAGATAACTACCGAATGTTCGGTTGGTTGCCTTTTACGTATAATAATATTCACTCTAATTCCAGGACTTCGTTGTCGTGGTTATTTCCAAAGAGAAAATATGCTCCTACAACCAACTTAAATGGTGAAGAGCGTGCTTTGGTGGTTACAGGGGAAATGGAAGAGGTTCTGCCTATGGATGTTTATCCAATGCAGCTTATAAAAGCATGTATGGCTGGTGATATCGAGAAAATGGAAAATCTTGGGATCTACGAAGTGGCTCCAGAGGATTTTGCATTGGTAGAATATGTGAATACTTCCAAAATAGAGATTCAGGAAGTAATTAGATTAGGTCTGGATTTAATGATCACCGAAGTAGGTTAAAAAGCTGAAGAACTATGGAATGGATTAGACAAAGATTAGATAAAATAAAGGAGCCTTTTAGTAAAGGACAGAAATTAGAAAAGTATGCGCCGGCAGTTAACGCTTTGGATACCTTTCTTTTTACTCCTAATCATACAACAAAAAAAGGAGCGCACATTCGTGACGCAGTAGACCTTAAAAGAACTATGATCACCGTAGTTCTTGCTCTTGTTCCGGCACTTATTTTCGGAATGTGGAACGGAGGTTATCAGTATTTACACCAATTGCCGGAATATGCAAATGGTGTTCCTTTTATGGATGCATTTATTGAAGGAGCTTTAAAGATCGTTCCTATGATCGCTGTTTCTTATGCAGTTGGTCTTGGGATCGAATTTGCATTCGCAATCTTCAGGGGTCACGAGGTAAATGAAGGGTACCTGGTTACAGGTTTGCTTATACCTATGATCATGCCTATAGATATTCCACTTTGGATGGTGGCACTATCTGTTGTGTTTGCAGTTCTTATTGGTAAAGAGGCTTTTGGAGGTACAGGGATGAATATCCTTAACCCTGCCCTTACAGCGCGTGCCTTTGCATTCTTCGCGTATCCAACTTATATGTCTGGAAACGCGGTATGGGTAAGTAACGCAAGTGAGGTTGATGCAGTTTCAGGAGAAACAATTCTTGGGACACTGGCTTCAGGAAATGAAGTAGGATATTCTGCAATGAATATGTTCTCTGGTATGATCCCTGGATCTATCGCAGAGACTTCTGTAATATGTATTCTTGCAGGAGCGCTAATACTTGTATTGACCAAGGTAGGAAGTTGGAGAATTATTTTAAGTGCTTTTATTGGTGCTGCCGTAATGGGACTTATTTTCAACGCTCTTCCTTCACTTGGTATCCAAGGAAATGAATTGACAAACTTCCCATGGTACCTACATCTTATTGTTGGTGGACTTGCATTTGGTATCGTGTTTATGGCGACAGATCCAGTTTCGGCTGCTCAAACCATGAAAGGTAAATGGATATATGGATTCCTTATTGGATTCCTTTCTGTAATGATACGTATCTTCAACCCCGCCTATCCGGAAGGTGTAATGTTAGGAATACTTCTAATGAACGTATTTGCACCTACTATTGACCATTACGTGATCCAGGCGAATGTGAAGAGAAGAAAGAAAAGACTTGAAAAAGCTAACACTCAGGTAGAAACAGCAGTTTAGTTATGGAAGAGAAATCAGTAAATAAAACAAATAGTAACGGCTATACTTTCATGTGTGCCGTGATCATGGTAATTGTAGTTGCTGCAGTACGTGCATTTGCCGCGACTTCT
>CBDTXN010000065.1:0-14456 GCA_965364455.1 uncultured Flavobacteriaceae bacterium | reverse complement strand
TCTGATTCTCTAGCTGAAATTTCCAACCGGAATTAATCGTTTTCTCGATCCTCTGCGCCTGCAGTAAGGATGTGCTAATGAGAATAAATAGAAATAGAGAGTAGGGCAGTTTCATTTTTACCGTGGTTTTATTCAATGCTTATAGGTTGAGTCCAGGCGACTTCGGTGTCACCTTCCTTGTACGGGTTTTTCTTAAGTTTATCTGAAATGATCTTCGCCCTGGCAAAGAGTACATCATCTGGAATCTTGAAGCTAGCTTCAGTTCCATTAACCGATTTCAGAATCTCACTTTTGGTAGAACCTCTTTTTACCCCGATAAATCTTATCTCATAGTTCACTCCATTCTTCGCCTTTATCTTTAGATGAATTTCGCCTTTTTCAGATTTCAACTCAGATAGTTCTACTCCGGTGCTGGCATAAAAATCTGCAGCCTCCAGGGCATTTATTATGGCTGAAGGAGTCAATTCTTTCGATCTTACTTCAACCCAACCTCTGCCGGCATTGCTCCATTGAGAACCGAATTTATGATAATGGTGACTGTCATCTGTGGCTATGCCCAGGAGTAAGGGCTTGCCCATAGAATGATAGGCGATGTTCACCTGATCCCACATGGTTTCTGTACTGTCGTGAATACTATCACCATAATTGTTTACATAGGGATGACCGTTATAAACTTCAAAAAACCGTTCACCATCTAACTGGATAATGTCATCAGCTTTGATCGCATAGGTGAAATTTGGATGGTTTAAATGTTGTAAAATTGGTTCTCCAGTTTCTTCACTTTGCTCTTTGATTGCATCGAGATTATTCTGAATAAGCTCAACAATTGTATTACCATCTCTTGGCTTAATAACTTCCTGGATATTGATCGCTCCCATATGCACAGCTTTATCTTCAAGATATGCAGTAACCTCTTCAGCCTTGAAGATCATAAATTTTTCAGGCTCTTCAAATAATGGTCTGAATTCTTCCAGGGTTTTCAGCTGAACCTGAACTCCGTTATCGATCCTTCTATATCTTATCCAGTCTTCACCGTATTTTGCAAGATATTCTTCAAATGCCTTAAGGTATAGTGGATTATTTTCAATGGTCTTGGCTTTCATCCCTTCAGGGAGGATATTATGGTCTGAAAGAGCCACGAATTGATAATCGCGGTCCTTGTACCATTCCATGATCATTTCAGGAAATGCATCGCCGTCGCTCCAGTATGAGTGGGTGTGTAGATTTCCTTTATACCATTTGGTTTCCTGGGTACTTCCGGAAAGACCAACTAAAAGGAAAAATATGAGTGTTATTTTAGAATAGTAATTTTTCATTTGAATATGGTTGATTGAATTTTGTTATTTCTGAATACTACAGCTTCCAGAAACTGAAACACCTCCGGTAAATGTTCAAAAGGCATTCCTGAGATCTCATGACGGGCATCCTGAAAACTATAGAAAAGATAAGAAGTATCAAGTTCTTCAAGTTTGTCCACGATACTTTTAGAGCCATCAAGGATGAGGTAACCAGGTTCTGAATTTTCACAATAATGATGTGGAGCGGTAGCATAAGGAACAAGATTATCATCGGTACCGTGGAAGAAAATACCGGGAATACTTTGCGGTTTCTTTAAGTATCTCACATCTACGAGCGCCCCAGCTAATGAGATAACAGCAGAGAATTTAATATCGGAATACTTTTCACTGTCATCAAACATGAGATCTGGATTATAGACCGCGTTGAGAACAGCTTCTGCTCCCGCGCTGCTTCCGCCAACTATGATCTTTTCAGGATCGATATTGAATTTTTCAGAATTTGATTTCATGAATTTCACTGCATCCATGAAATCTTCAGCTGCCAGTTGAAAAGTCTTCATCTTTCCTTCAGCTTCAAAATCGCAGCTAAAGCTTTTACCCTTTCTAATTAATCTATATGAGATCAAACCTACGCTGTAACCTTTAGATGTGGCTATTTTGGCAAATTTCACTTCCTGAGGATTTTTTGGGCTCCCGCCGGCGAATCCACCACCATGCATAAAAACTATAAGCGGAGTTTTTTCCTGGGTATTTTCCGGTTGATAAATGTCAATTATCAATTTTTCTCCGTCCTTTTCAGCATATACTTCTGTTTTTAGATCTTTAACCTTATAGATACTATCCAGATATAGTTCCTGGGCATCAAGACATTGTATTGAAATGAATAGGATTAGAAAGTGAATGAGATTTCTCATGATCTGATGAAGTTTTATAAGCCTGAATATACTTATTTTTGAAGGGATTATTTAGTGGTAATTTCGGTTAGAAAATTTTATCTTCGCACCAATAATTTTTGCAACTATGAGTTTACAGGAAAAAGTAATGGCTGAAATGAAGGCCGCGATGAGAGCCAAAGACAGTGCTAAACTGGAGGCGTTAAGAGCTGTAAAGGGAGCTATATTACTAGCTAATACCGAATCTTCCTCAAAAGACGGATTGTCTGAAGAAGAAGAAATGAAACTATTGCAAAAACTTGTAAAACAACGTAAGGATAGTGCTCAGATCTATAAAGAGCAGGGTAGGGAGGATCTTGCTGGACCTGAACTTGAGCAGGCTGCAGTTATAGAACAATTCCTTCCGGAACAAATGAGTGAAGCAGAGATTGAAGCTGAGGTGGATAAGATCATCGCTGATACCGGAGCTTCAGGAATGCAGGATATGGGAAAAGTGATGGGAATGGCTACTGGTAAACTAGCTGGTAAAGCTGACGGTAAAACTATTTCTGCGATTGTAAGAAAAAAATTATCATAAATTATAATTCACATTGAGCTTAGTCTAAATGTGATTATATAATGGCCCCGTGGCGCAACTGAATAGCGCATCAGATTTCGGCTCTGAGGGTTGCAGGTTTGAATCCTGCCGGGGTCACAAGTTAAATCCGCAAACATCTATAACATAGTGTTCTGTGGATTTTTTAGTTCAGGTATTCAGGCCATTGCTCTTCTGTATTATAAATTTTAAAAGCTCTTCTTTTTTGAGATTTGAGGGATTGCAATTGATTTAAAAGGAATGATCTTTAACTGTATTGAACTGGTATCTAGGGTGGGCGGTTTAATCCTTGTAATTTACCCGGAAAATCCTTCGTTATTCCGTTTAAAATCGTTTAGTATTGCAGGAAAATTCGGGCTGATAAAAAAATAGGGGTTTTCCCTTATAAATTATCAAATCGAACTTCTCTACTTTAAAACCCTATAATAGACTAATAGAATGATACAGGATTATAGCAATGTATATCGAAATATCATATTAGGACTTAGTGTTATACTGGCAGTATATATTGTCTTTAAATATCTAACCTAGTAAACTCAATTATTTGAGATGGTTAGATTATTTACCTGAAATGCTCCTTAATATTTCTTCCAGGATTAATTTTTGAACATTTTTTTTGATTCAAACATCTGATTTACAGATATTTAAGTATATTTAATTTTCTCAGCTTTATTAGGTTTTTTTTAAGCCTGAGCGTTAAATGTTATATAAATAGTTTTTTTTAGACAGGGTAACGGGTAAATTCGATTTTTTAAAGTATAAAACTAACACCTATGGCAGCATATTTCAACTCTAACCAATTAAGATCTTCTTTACAGGAGCTTGTGAAAGTATATATAAGTGAATGCAAGGAATGTGAAGTACTTTCCCAGGATTGTATGGATCTTCTAAAGCATAATTTCCTTGCAGATTTTGTAGTTTACAATAAGGCTAAACATGCTATTGAAATTGGTATTAGTAAGTCTGATAAATTTGATGGTTATCCGGAAATTGAAATTTATTCTTTTCCTTTGGAAGAGATTGGAAAAAAGGTAGAACATTCTTTTAAAAATAATCATGAGGACCTTGAATTCTATGGGAAACTTATTGGTAGAAGAAAAGGTATTGGGTCGAATTCTGTGGTTTTATTGGAGTAAGAGATTTATTATTATAAAAAATATAAAGGCAATTATCAATGGTAATTGCCTTTTTTATTATGCCTTGATTAATATCTTTTCAATTTAATCTTTAGGTGGTCAATTTTATAAATTCAGACTTTTACTTATGGCATCCATATATTGATCTGCAGTCTTATAGGCGTCTCTTGGATCTTTTAGACTGGTTCGAACGACAGAAACTAGCTGATCATTTCCTTCCATATCCAGATTGTATGCAACAGTTTCTATTATATAGTTGGAATATGTCCTGGTGGAAGCGGAAACTGGTATATATCCTCCGAAAGCTGAGTAATACGGACCTATTGCGTATGGATAGGAATAATAGTCAAAAAAGTTTCCATAGTATCCAGGATAATAGTTGGAGTAAGCTCCTGATGCATATACTCCGCTATGAGTGGTTTTCGTACGTTTTTCCTCTTGTTTTATAGCAGTGATCACAACGGCTGTATAGCCTTCGCTATCCATCAGGCTTCTTATCATGTTCATCCTTTCCTCGGTCATCTCTCTTTCCATATGCATAACAGGTACTCTGGAAAAGCTTTCCGTGGCATTCAATCCGTTCTCTCTTAATTTATCGGCGATTGCCTGCTCAAAAGCAATCCGGGCAGATTTATCTGCAGCCCTGGCTATAACTAAGATCTTATTATCCTTAAACTCCTTTAAGGTTTCCTGTTCTGCTTTCCAGGAATTTAAAACCTTTACTCCAGAACAATTTGAGAAGATCAGGCCTATACATGTGAGAAAAAGAATTCTAAGAATAAATTTCATACTGGTATTATTAGAAAAAGATGAATAAAAGAAGTAAACTATTTAAAGACAATATACTATAAATTCATATTTGGTTCTAAAGCAGCCTAAATTATATTTAAAAAGCCGAAATAAGAAAGAAGAATTATATAGTAAATTAAAGAATGAAAATGTCTGGAAATTGTTTGAGAATCGAGTTCTCTGGAATTGGAAAGCCATAAAAAAGCCAGCTTTTAGTTTTAAACTAAAAGCTGGCTTTTTTAATCTTAATTTTAAAATTAAGCAGTCTTTTTTGAAGTAATACGGTCCATGATCATTTTTGCATGTACGCGAGAATTCTCTATAAACCATTTGTGAGTTTCAACTCCTCCGCAAATAACACCTGCAAGAAATATTCCCGGAACATTTGTTTCCATCGTTTCCTGATCGTATTCAGGTATTTTCCGACCATCTTGAGATAATTCGATGCCCATATTCTGGAGGAATCCAAAATTTGGCCGGTACCCGGTTAGTAGAAGAACGAAATCATTTTCTAAAGTTACTTCCCCTTCAGGAGTATCTACAATTACTTCTCTCTCTTTAATTTCCTGAATAGATGATTCAAAATAAACCTTTATGCTGCCTTCTTTAATACGGTTAATGATATCGGGTCTAACCCAGTATTTTACCCGTTCACCTATTTCAGGTTTTCTCACTACCATGGTTACCTCACCACCTTTTCTGTAAATTTCCAAAGCAGCGTCAACCGCAGAATTACTCGCTCCAACTATTATGGTCTTTTGAGTTGCAAAATAATGTGGGTCATTATAATAATGGGAAACCTTAGGTAGATCTTCTCCCGGTATGCCTAGGTAGTTTGGTATGTCATAGAATCCGGTTGCCACAATAACATTTTCAGCTGTATAATCTGCTTTTGACGTCTCTATGATGTGTTTTTCATCACTAATGGTCTTGACCGTATTGACCTTTTCAAATAAATGAATATTAATATCATTGTTGGTGGCAATCCTTCTGTAATATTCAAGGGCTTCTCGTTTACCTGGTTTAGGATTGTTGCTGATAAATGGAATATTATCCAGTTCCAGCTTTTCTGAAGTAGAAAAAAAGGTCATATTGGTAGGGTAGTGGAAAAGAGAATTCACCAGACAGCCCTTTTCCAGGATTAAATAAGATAGACCTTTTTTCTCGGCTTCGAGAGCACAAGCAATACCGATGGGACCGCCTCCAATAATTATAACATCGTATTTATTCTCAGGAATTTGCAATTTTCTTTAGTTTTTTAATGGTTTTCGGCTGGTCTTCGGCTTTAAAGACAAAACTTCCGGCAACAATAACATCGGCACCGGCGCGCGAAAGTTCCGCTGCATTTTCATCTGTAACACCACCATCGATTTCGATAAGCGTACCGGCATTATGCATGCTAATGATTTCCTTAAGTCTTTGGATTTTATTGTAAGTATTCTCAATAAAACTCTGACCACCAAAACCAGGATTTACACTCATTACCAGGACTAGGTCGATATCCTGTATGATATCTTTCAATAGATCTACACTTGTGTGGGGATTTATAGCTACTCCGGCTTTCATGCCTTCCGCCTTTATCGCCTGAATGGTTCTGTGTAAATGAGTACAGGCTTCATAATGTACGGTTAGAATATCTGCACCTAATTGGGCAAATTCTTTTATATACCTATCTGGATCAACGATCATTAAATGAACATCGATCGTTTTTTCTGCATGTTTTGTAATAGCTTTTAGTACCGGCATCCCATATGAAATATTAGGTACAAAAACCCCATCCATAATATCAATATGAAACCAGTCAGCTTCGCTATTATTAACCATTTCGATATCGCGTTGCAGATTACCAAAATCAGCTGCCAGCACAGAGGGGGCAATAAGTGTGTTGCTCATAGTTGTGTTTGTTGTTATATCGCAAAAATAGGAAGAAAAAAAGGTTTAACTATTCCTTTCTCAATAAATGGGAAGTATGATTTTATTAGATCTATTGATAGAACTTAGAAAATATGGGCAAGAAAAAACCCCGGTCATCACTCCGGGGTCATTCATCAATCAAAAAACGAACAGTTATTTTCATGTCGGTTCATCACGCCGGCACTAAACTGTTGTTACTTTAAATATCTTAGCCAAGATACGTTTTTAAAATTTTACTTCTAGACGTATGCTTTAATCTTCTTATGGCTTTTTCTTTTATTTGACGTACTCTTTCTCTGGTTAGATCAAAAGTCTCGCCAATTTCTTCTAATGTCATTGGATGCTGGTCACCAAGCCCAAAATAAAGTCTGATCACATCAGCTTCACGTGGAGTAAGTGTTTCCAGTGCACGTTCTATCTCAGTTCTAAGAGACTCGTGCAATAGCTCCTTATCAGGATTTGGAGATTCACCAGAACGCAATACATCGTAAAGGTTTGAATCTTCTCCTTCTACTAACGGAGCATCCATAGATACATGACGTCCGGAATTCTTCATAGATTCCTTTACGTCATTAATCGTCATGTCAAGTTCTTTAGCAATTTCTTCAGCACTTGGCGGACGCTCATGTGACTGCTCTAGAAAAGCGAAAGTCTTATTTATTTTATTAATAGAACCAATTTTGTTCAACGGTAGACGAACAATACGTGATTGCTCGGCCAATGCCTGAAGGATACTTTGACGAATCCACCATACAGCATATGAAATGAATTTAAATCCACGAGTTTCATCAAAACGTTTCGCGGCTTTAATTAGTCCTAAATTCCCTTCATTAATAAGGTCAGGAAGGGTTAACCCTTGATTTTGATACTGTTTTGCTACAGAAACCACAAAACGAAGGTTCGCTTTGGTTAGTTTCTCCAGGGCACGGTTATCACCCGCTTTAATTCTTTGTGCCAATTCTACCTCTTCATCAGCGGTGATCAGGTCTACTTTTCCAATTTCTTGCAAATACTTGTCTAACGAAGCGGTTTCACGATTGGTAACCTGCTTCGTAATCTTCAGTTGTCTCATCTATCTTCTCCTTGGATTTTAATGGTGCATAGCTCTTGTACATGGTTATACGTAAGAAGTACTCTTAATGTTACAAAAAGTTTAAGAAATTTATTTTGGGCGTTGCACATTGTGCCGGGCTTTTCGTTTCAAGTCCTCGCTCCTTTCAGTTGCTGTGGGCTTTTCACTGCAATCCCTAACGCGAGTTTAGTTCCAAATTAAATTCATGTTAATCTTTCCGGTGGCGTAGTCGCAAGACTTTAATAGAAATTTCACCAGGTGGAAAAAAATATGAAAAATAAAAAAGCCCGTGCAATTGCACGGGCTTTCATTATTTATAAACAAGGAGAATTAATCTCTTTTTTCTCTTGGTTTCCTGTCATCGCGACCGCGATTATCACGAGATCCACGATTGTCTCTGGACCCACGATTATCACGATTGTCATTTCTTGGAGGTCTTTCCTTAAAGCCTTCCGGTTTAGGAAGAATAGCTTTTCTGGAAACTTTTTCCTTACGCGTCTTAGGATCCATACCGAAGTATTTTACATCGATCACATCACCTAATTTAAGGACATCGTTAACGTCATTAGTACGTTCCCATGCAAGTTCAGAAATGTGCAATAATACCTCGTTGCCCGGAGCATCTACATACTCTACTACAGCACCAAAATCAAGGATCTTGATCACTTTCACCTCGTATACGCTACCTTTTTCTGGCTTGAACGTAATAGAGTCGATCTTCGCAAGAACTTTATCAATTCCTTCCTGCTGAGTTCCAAGAATTTCAACGATTCCTTCTTCTGTAACCGGATCTTCATTGATCACGATCTCTGTTTTAGTCTCTTTTTGAAGTTCCTGAATCACTTTTCCACCAGGTCCGATCAATGCACCAATGAATTCATTAGGAATTCTTCTGGTGATGATCTTAGGAGAATGTGCTTTTACATTCTGGCTAGGAGCTGGGATGGTTTCAGTTAATTTCTCGAGAATATGAAGTCTACCATCACGTGCTTGTTTCAACGCAGCTACCAGGATCTCGTAAGAAAGTCCTTTTACTTTGATATCCATTTGGCAGGCAGTAATACCATCTTCGGTTCCTGTAACTTTAAAGTCCATATCACCAAGGTGATCCTCGTCTCCAAGAATATCAGAAAGTACAGCGTAGTTTTCACCATCAGAAATTAATCCCATAGCTATACCAGAAACTGGCTTCTTCAATTGAACACCAGCATCCATTAATGACATAGTACCGGCACAAACCGTAGCCATAGAAGAAGAACCGTTAGATTCTAAAACTTCAGATACTACACGTACCGTATAAGGACAATCTGCTGGGATCATTCCTTTTAATGCTCTTTGAGCAAGGTTTCCGTGACCTATCTCACGTCTGGAAGTACCTCTAATTGGGTAAGCTTCTCCAGTCGAGAAAGGAGGGAAGTTATAATGTAAATAGAAAGTCTCTTCTCCCTGTTGGGTTGGAAGGTCTACCTGGTTTGCTTCTCTTGAAGTACCTAAAGTAACTGTTGCCAGTGCCTGAGTTTCTCCACGAGTAAAGATCGCTGAACCATGAGTTGATGGAAGGTAATCTACCTCACACCAGATTGGTCTGATCTCATCAGTTTTTCTTCCGTCCAATCTAATTCCTTCTTTAAGGGTAAGATCACGAACAGCTTTCTTCTGAGCATCATTGAAGTATCCAGAGATCATTTTCCCTTTCTCCTCAAGTTCTTCTTCAGAGAACATTGCTTTTACTTCATCTTTAAGATCTGAAAAAGCCTGGCTTCTTTCTTTTTTGCTTGTTCCGCTTTTAGCGATATCGTAAGCTTTCTGGTAAGTGGCATCAAGGATCTTTTTCTCAATATCCTCATCTGTGTCAGCTACTTCATACTCACGTGTTTCTTTTTTTCCGAATGCTTCAGCTAGTCTAACCTGGGCTTCACACTGAACTTTGATCGCTTCATGAGCAAATTTAATTGCTTCAGCCATCTCTTCTTCAGAGCATTCGTCAAACTGTCCTTCAACCATCATTACTGAGTCTGCAGAAGCACCAACCATGATATCCATGTCTGCTTCAGCAAGTTTTTCTCTGCTAGGGTTAAGAACGAATTCTCCATCAATTCTGGCTACGCGAGCTTCAGAAATAGGAGTTTCAAAAGGAATATCAGATAACTGGATAGCTGCAGATGCAGCAAGTCCTGCTAAAGCGTCTGGCATAACATCGTCGTCATGAGACATTAGCTGGATCATTACCTGAGTTTCGAATTTGTAGTCTTTTGGGAATAGTGGACGTAAAACACGGTCTACTAAACGCATTACTAAAATTTCTTCGCTACTTGGTCTTGCTTCTCTCTTGAAGTAACCTCCAGGGAAAAGACCTGCAGCAGCAAATTTTTCACGATAATCTAATGTTAATGGAAAGAAATCCATTGTAGTTGGAGTGTATGAAGACACTACCGTACAAAGTAACATAGCGTTACCCATTTGAACAACAACCGACCCGTGAGCCTGTTTTGCCAATTTTCCGGTTTCGAGGGAAATGGTTCTACCATCTCCTAAATCGATAACCTCCTTAAATGTTTTTGGAATCATAATAATTTCGAATTTGATCTGAATAACTTCAACCAGATCATTTAGTTAAACAAAGGTCTCCGCCATCCGGACGGCCGGGTTGTGTGTTGTGTGTAGTTGTGATTTGACCAATGAAAAACTACCCCCTGGGCGACAATTTTTGAAATCCTGAATTTAGATCAGGACATTCTAATATATAAAAAAAAAGGGGCGCATAGCGCCCCTGAAAATTATTTTCTTAATCCTAGTTCCTTAACGATGGCACGATACCTCATGATATCCTTCTTCATTAAGTAGTCTAGAAGACTTCTTCTTTTACCTACCAGTCTAACTAGTGAACGCTCTGAGTTGAAATCCTTACGGTTTTTCTTCAGGTGCTCAGAAAGGTGAGCAATTCTGTAAGTGAATAATGCGATCTGTCCTTCAGCTGAACCGGTATCGTTCTTTCCTTTACCGTGCTTTTCGAAGATCTCTTCTTTTTTCTCTTTTGCTAAATACATTCCAATATTATTTAAATGATTTTTATGTATTGACAGTTTTTCTGTCAGGCGGCAAAGATACTACTAATTTGAAAATTACCTACCTAAACCTAATTTTTTATTCTGAAGCTATTAAGCTCTTACAGGTTGATTCTGACTCAGATCCAAATAAAGGTTTACTTTATTCTTCAATTCAGATCTTTTGGTAATAAAATCTAAAAAGCCTTTTTCTTTTAAGAATTCTGAAGTCTGAAAGTCTTTAGGAAGATCTTTTCCAGTCGTGTCTTTTACTACACGAGGTCCAGCAAATCCAATTAAAGCTCCCGGTTCAGAAATATTAATATCTCCTAACATGGCGAAAGAAGCAGTTGTACCTCCAGTTGTTGGGTCTGTTGCAAGAGATATATAAGGTATTCTTGCATCTGCAAGTTGAGCTAACTTCACTGAAGTTTTTGCCAGCTGCATTAAAGAAAGTGCAGCTTCCTGCATTCTTGCTCCACCAGATTTAGAAATGATCATAAAAGGAATTCTGTTCTGTAAAGCATAATCTGCCGCACGAGCGATCTTTTCACCAACTACAGAACCCATACTACCACCTACAAATTTAAAATCCATACAGGCGATAACCAGATCTCTACCTTTAGATTTTCCTACGGCACATCTAACCGCATCTTTAAGACCGGTCTTTTCCTGAGCTGCTTTTAATCTATCAGTATATTTTTTGGTATCCTCAAAATCTAAAGGATCTTTTGAGGTCATACCTTTATCCAATTCCTTATACTTATTATCATCAAAAAGGATTTTGAAGTACTCATTACTTCCAATTCTTACGTGGTATCCATCTTCCGGACTCACATAAAAGTTACTTTCCAATTGTTCAGCATCAACAATTTTTCCAGTAGGGGATTTGTACCAAAGTCCTTTTGGTACATCTTTCTTTTCCTCTGTTGGTGTCTGTATTCCTTTTTGCGTTCTTTTAAACCAAGCCATTTTCTTTCAATTTTTATCTTTCGATGATCAACTTTATGGCAATAAAAAACAGCCTTTCAATTAAGAAAGACTGTTATCTTATTTTATAATGTGTTTACGTTATTTAGATCTTCAAATGCCTTCTTTAATCGGGCTTTAAAAGTTAATTCTCCTTCACGAACCCACTTACGAGGATCGTAGTATTTTTTATTTGGTACATCGTCTCCTTCCGGGTTTCCAATTTGTTTTGCAAGATAGTCTTTTCTACTTGCCATATAATCACGAACTCCTTCCAGGTATGCGTATTGAAGGTCTGTGTCAATATTCATTTTGATAACTCCGTAACCAATAGCTTCACGAATTTCTTCTACCGTAGATCCGCTTCCTCCGTGGAATACAAAATCAATATGATTTTCTTCTACGTTGTATTTCTTAGTGATATACTCCTGAGAATTCTTAAGGATTTTCGGAGTTAATTTTACGTTACCTGGCTTATAAACCCCGTGAACGTTACCAAAAGCAGCAGCAATAGTGAATTGATCACTAACTTTGCTTAATTCTTCATAAGCATATGCAACTTCTTCAGGCTGAGTGTATAATTTTGAAGAGTCAACATCTGTGTTATCTACACCATCTTCTTCACCACCGGTAATACCTAATTCGATTTCCAGGGTCATTCCCATTTTAGACATGCGCTCAAGATACTTCTTGCAGATCTCCATGTTTTCTTCCAATGGTTCTTCTGAAAGATCGATCATGTGAGAGCTATATAATGGTTTTCCAAATTGCTTATAGTGTTTTTCACTTGCGTCAAGAAGACCATCAATCCATGGTAATAATTTCTTGGCACAGTGGTCTGTATGCATAATTACAGGAACTCCATATAATTCTGCCATTTCATGAACGTGCTTAGCACCGGCAACACCTCCTGCGATGGCTGCGCGTTCTCCATCATTAGAAAGACCTTTCCCTGCATTAAACTGGGCTCCACCATTAGAAAACTGGATAATTACCGGAGAGTTTAATTCTGCCGCAGTTTCAAGTACAGCATTCACACTACTTGAACCTATTACATTTACCGCTGGAAGAGCGAATCCCTTCTCTTTGGCATAATTAAATATTTCCTGAACTTCTTTTCCTGTGGCAACGCCTGGTTTAATATTGTGACTCATAACTTTTGTTGATTAGGCTTACAAAAATAAGAAAATAAACTGGCTTAGAAAGGATAATTGATCCCTACATTATATACGGCATTTGAGAAATTGTAATCTCTAAACCAGCGCTTACCGACTGGCTGGGCTGGATCATGGGTTTTGAATCCTATATCGAATCTTAGAACGAAAAAGTTAAAGTCATATCTTAAACCAAACCCACTACCTACTGCAAGCTCTTTCAGGTCCTCAATGCCTTCAAATTTGTATTCAGGAAGATCGACGTTATCCAGTACATTCCAGATATTTCCAACATCTACAAAAAGGGCTCCTTTAAATTCATCAATAAGGCTAAAACGATATTCACCATTTAAGGCCAGTTTCATGTTGGCTTCATTAAATTCCAAAATACTTCCGCTACTTCCGGGTCCCAAATCGTAGGCTTGCCATGCACGGTTATCATTTGGTCCACCACCAAAGAAGGTCTTGGTAATTGGGATACTATTTGAATTACCATAAGGAATGGCAATTCCTCCAAAAGCTCTGGCTGCAAATATTTGATCTTTTCCAAGTTCCCAATGTTTGATGAAATCGATTTCCGTTTTTGCGTATTGCGAGTATGCAACCCCAATTACTTTATCAAAGCCCTGGTCGTTTTGCTCATAATTCAATACGCCAGATAATAGAGAAAGAACATTTCCGGCAGTTTCAATTTTAAACCTGAACCTTGAAAACTCCTGATCATAAAGGCCTTCTCTGGTATTCCATAGATAGGTGTAATTTGTGGCAAATATCAGGTTGTTTTCGGTTAGCCTTAATTTTCTTTCATAAATATCCAAAACGTTGAAAAAATCATCTTCATTTAAGCCTGAAGTGGGAAAATCATCAGATATTACATAGTTGATGAATTCGTCTGCTTCCTCTGGAATTTCAAGTGTTGGGGGATCGTTTAACTCGAAATTGGATTCATTGGCAATGTTGTTAAGCTCTTCGAACGAATTCTGATATACGTTAAAGTAATTTTCCGGATTTAGATTTCTAACGTATTGAATATTCAGAAAATCCAAACTGTTGGAAAGCCTTTTAGATGGTTTCCAGTTATAATTAAGAATCCCTGAAAAGGTCTGTTTATCTAAACCAATATTTCTCTGGGTGCTAAAACCAAGACTCATAGAGGTAAAGGGGGACATGTATTTCGGGATGATCTTTTCTGTATTAAAAGGTAAAAATATCCTTGGAAGGCTTAATTTCATATCTGCGCCGACTTCAGTAATATCAAAAAACCTGTTTTCATCCCTGCTGGCGGCAGCATCGGTTGAAGAAGCAATACTACCTCTTCCCGAAAATTCTAAATTTTCAAGTCCTCCAAAAATATTCCTGATCAGGAAGGAGCCACCAAATCCAATTCCGAATTCCTGGATGTTACTTTGTGAAACATCAAAATCAAATCCTAGTGAATATTTAGGAAGAGGAGATAGGAAGATGTTCGTGACCAGGTCTGTTCCGGTTGAATCGGCGGGATCCTGGGTATATTGAATGTCTGGATATTTAAAAATCCTGAAATTATTGAGCCGGGGAGAAGTTCGGGGTCGGGCAGTATCAGTATATATAGT
>CBDTXN010000064.1:0-14456 GCA_965364455.1 uncultured Flavobacteriaceae bacterium | reverse complement strand
ACTTTTTTTCGAAGATCAATGATAATAGGAATATTCCCAATTATATCTATTACAGCAAAAAGAACCATTCCTGCCGTGAATACCTGTCTGAAATCTAATGCTTTAAACATAGCTACCTGTTTTCAAAATTGGCGGCAAAAGTACTTCAACTTATCTGATTGACAATTGGGTAGCCAAGTTAAAATTATGTAAATTTTATTGCTCGAATTCTTCGCCTTAAAACATAGAAAATTATCTTTGCCGCATGTTTCAATTAGGGAAGACTTTAGTTTCAGAAGAGATTATTAAAAATGACTTTTTATGCAACCTTTCGGCATGTAAAGGTGCATGTTGTGTAGATGGTGAAGCAGGTGCGCCGGTAGAACCTGAAGAGAGGGAGATAATGGAGGAGATCTATCCAAAAGTTAAACCCTATCTTAGAAAGGAAGGTATAGAAGCCATTGAAGAACAGGGAGTTTCTATAACCCGTGAAAACGGTGAAATTGAAACACCATTGATCAATGGTGCTGATTGCGCTTATGTCACCTTTGACGACCGTGGTATTGCCCTGTGTGGTATAGAAGAAGCATATAACCAGGGAGATATCAACTGGAAAAAGCCTGTATCCTGTCACTTATATCCGGTGAGAATTCAGGAATATTCTTCATTTTCTGCAGTGAATTATCATCGCTGGGAGATTTGTGACGATGCATGTAGTCTTGGAGCCGAATTACAGGTACCTATTTACAAATTTGTAAAAGAGGGCCTCATCAGAAAATACGGAGAAGACTGGTATAAGGAACTTGAAGCAGTAGCAAAAGATATACAGGGCGAAAAAGGCTAAAAAACTATATGTGAGAGTCTTGAGGTTTAAAAAAGTTAATTTTTGAGTATATTTATCTTGCAGTTTTTAGAATAATATCCGCTCTAAAATTTTCTGAAGTGTATCAAATACGAACTATCTAACTAGAATAACAGAGTTTAAAGGTTTATCTATTCCCACAAATTTTATAGGTGGACCAACCAAAAAATTAATTCTGTTTATAGAAAACCGGCATTTTATAGCCGGTTTTCGCTTTTAAAGGCGACATCCGGACTAAACTTTCACTCCTTTTATCATCCAGAGTCCTTAAGAGCTAAAAATTCTGATCTCAACTTTATTAACAAATTATAAGAACCTGTTTTACAGTATTTTGAATGTAATTTTTAACATGAAAGCATAAAAAGCTTGGGCTAAGCCATGTTGAAAACTTTGTTGACAACGTTTCCCCCAAATTCTTTCATTATCTGTCTCATTTTTAAATATTTGTTAAACACTTTTCATTATTAACCACGATTACCGAAAAATTTAACAATTATGGCCCAGACAGAACCCATTTTGCAGGAGAACAAAGATCGCTTTGTGATCTTCCCGATTAAACATCACGATATTTGGGACTGGTATAAAAAAATGGAAGCTTGTTTCTGGACTGCTGAAGAAATTGACCTTCACCAGGATCTTACCGACTGGTCCAATAAATTAAATTCAGACGAGCGTTATTTTATTAAGCATATACTCGCTTTTTTCGCTGCTTCAGACGGGATCGTCAATGAGAACCTTGCAGAGAATTTTGTGAACGAAGTACAATATTCAGAAGCGAAATTCTTCTATGGCTTCCAGATCATGATGGAAAACATTCATTCTGAGACCTATTCTCTTTTGATCGACACCTATGTAAAAGATGACCGAGAGAAGGATCAGCTATTTAAGGCCATTGAAGTTTTCCCGGCGATCAAGAAAAAAGCAGACTGGGCTTTAAAATGGATCGAATCAGATTCATTCGCCGAAAGACTTATCGCCTTTGCAGCCGTAGAAGGAATTTTCTTCTCAGGAGCGTTTTGCTCAATATTCTGGTTAAAAAAACGTGGTTTAATGCCAGGGCTAACCTTTTCGAACGAATTGATCTCGAGAGATGAAGGAATGCACTGTGATTTTGCAGTTCACCTTCACAACCAACACCTGGTTAATAAAGTGCCAAAAGAAAAAATACGTGAGATCATTCTTGATGCTCTTAGAATTGAACGCGAATTTATAACAGAATCACTTCCTATCAGCTTGATTGGAATGAACGCTAAGCTGATGACCCAATACCTTGAATTCGTAACCGACAGGTTATTGGTAGAGCTGGAATGTGAGAAAGAATTTAATGTTTCAAATCCATTCGATTTCATGGATATGATCAACCTGCAGGGTAAAACCAATTTCTTTGAGAAACGCGTAAGCGAATACCAGAAAGCAGGTGTTATGAATAAAGACAAAGAATCAGATGAGATCAGCTTTGATGCTGATTTCTAAAGCCCAACTGCGCCGAGCCCCCCAATTCGGCGCCAGTTGATCTTTTATATTTCACCCGAAATTCAATTTTATTAATTCGGTTTAACCAGCCGGCCTGGACCGCTAATACTCTTTTCAAAAGAGACCTTAGCCCAACTAACTTAAATTCTAGCATATGTATGTAGTAAAAAGAGACGGGAGAAAGGAACCCGTTATGTTCGACAAAATTACCGCAAGGGTTAAAAAACTCTGTTATGGCCTGAATGAACTTGTGGATCCTGTTAAAGTAGCGATGCGGGTAATTGAAGGGCTATATGATAATGTTAGCACCAGCGAACTTGATAATCTAGCAGCCGAAATAGCGGCGACTATGACAACCTCCCATCCTGACTATGCCAGGCTTGCGGCCAGGATTTCTGTATCAAACCTACATAAGAATACGAAAAAGACCTTTTCTGAGGTCATGACCGACCTATATGAATATGTAAATCCGAGAACTGAAGAAAAAGCGCCTTTACTTTCAGATGAAGTATACAAGGTGATCATGGAGAACAAAGAAAAACTTGATTCCACGATCATCTATAACCGTGATTTTGGATATGATTATTTCGGATTTAAAACCCTGGAAAGATCATACCTTCTAAAGTTAAATGGCAAGATCGTAGAACGTCCACAACATATGCTAATGCGTGTTTCCATAGGGATTCACGTAGATGATCTTGAAGCAGCCATAGAAACCTATGAGCTGATGTCCAAGAAATATTTTACGCATGCTACTCCAACACTTTTTAATTCCGGCACTCCAAAACCGCAAATGTCTTCTTGTTTCCTCCTTACCATGCAGGACGATAGTATAGACGGTATCTACGACACCCTGAAACAAACAGCAAAGATCTCTCAATCTGCAGGAGGTATTGGTTTGTCAATTCATAATGTTAGGGCTACAGGATCTTATATCTCCGGAACAAATGGTACTTCTAATGGGATTGTGCCCATGCTAAGGGTTTTTAACGATACCGCTCGATATGTAGATCAGGGAGGCGGAAAAAGGAAAGGTTCTTTTGCGATTTATGTAGAACCATGGCATGCTGATATCTTTGATTTTCTTGATCTAAAAAAGAATCACGGAAAGGAAGAAATGCGTGCACGCGATCTTTTTTACGCTATGTGGATGCCAGATCTTTTCATGAAAAGAGTTCAGGAGGATGGACAATGGACTTTAATGTGTCCACACGAATGCCCCGGTCTTTACGACACCTATGGAGATGAATTTGAAAAATTATATGAAAAGTACGAGGCCGAAGACAAGGGTCGTAGAACCATAAAAGCTCGTGAGCTTTGGGAAAAGATCATGGAATCCCAGATCGAAACCGGAACTCCTTATATGCTTTATAAAGATGCCGCGAATAGGAAATCTAACCAGAAGAACCTGGGAACTATCCGTTCATCTAACCTTTGTACCGAGATTCTTGAATATACAAGCCGCGATGAAGTTGCGGTTTGCAACCTGGCTTCCATTGCCCTCCCTATGTTCATAAAAGGCAATGAATTTGATCACAAGGAACTTTTCAAAATAACGAAGCGGGTTACCAAGAACCTCAACAAGGTCATAGACAGAAATTACTACCCGGTAAAAGAGGCTGAAAACTCTAATATGCGCCACCGCCCGGTAGGACTAGGAGTTCAGGGCCTGGCTGATACTTTTATCAAGCTTAGAATGCCCTTCACTTCAGATGAAGCTAAAAAATTAAATCAGGAGATCTTTGAAACCCTGTATTTTGCTGCAGTGACCGCTTCGATGGAACTTGCGAAAGAGGAAGGCTCTTATTCAACTTTTAAAGGTTCTCCTATTAGTCAGGGTGAATTTCAGTATAACCTTTGGGGAATAAAGGATGAAGAACTCAGCGGAAGATGGGATTGGGCTAAGCTAAGAAAACAGGTAATGAAAGATGGAGTTAGAAATTCCCTTTTATTGGCACCAATGCCAACTGCTTCAACCTCACAGATACTGGGGAATAATGAAGCTTTTGAACCCTATACATCTAAGATTTATACCCGCAGAGTGCTTTCAGGAGAATTTATCGTGGTGAACAAACATCTACTGGAAGACCTTGTGTCCAGAGACCTATGGACAGATGATGTTAAAAATGCCATTATGAGAAATAATGGTTCGGTACAGGATATAGATATCATTCCAGATGACCTGAAAGAGCTTTATAAGACCGTTTGGGAGATGAGCATGAAAGACATTATCGATATGTCCAGGCACAGAGGATATTTTATCGATCAGTCGCAATCGCTAAACCTATTCATGGAAAATGCTAATTATAGTAAGCTCACTTCTATGCATTTCTATGCCTGGAAAAGTGGATTGAAAACAGGAATGTATTATTTAAGAACAAAATCTGCGGTAGATGCCATTAAGTTTACCCTGGAGAAAGAAAAGAAAAAAGAACCCATAGCTGTAACAACAAAAGCTCCGGCCAAGGCCGCTGAGAAATTAAAGGCAAAAAGCCAGCCTTCGGTCTCACAGGAGTCTCAGGAGGAGGGAGCTTTATCACCTGAAGAATTAAGAGCGATAATTGCTCAATCTAAAGAAGCAGAAGGTGACGACTGTTTGATGTGCGGTTCTTAAAATTTTGGCTAATTCTAATTTGATTTAAGAGGGAAGTAGTTATTTACTTCCCTTTTTTAATATTTTTGAGCCTCAACAAAGGAAAATTTATGAATTGGGAGCAACTCTTATCTCTTAAAAGATTCGGAGACACACATAAACGATTAAGAAAAGAACAAAATGAGACGCGTCTGGGCTTTGAAGTTGATTACGATCGAATCATTTTTTCTTCCGCATTTAGAAGTCTTCAGGATAAGACACAAGTGATCCCACTTTCAAAAACAGATTTTGTACATACCAGGCTTACCCATAGTCTTGAGGTTTCTGTAGTTGGACGTTCCCTGGGAAGACTTGCCGGTCAAAAATTGATTGAAAAACATCCCCATTTAAAAGACACTTTTGGATACCGGATGAACGATTTCGGAGCCATAGTGGCCGCTGCTGCGCTTGCTCATGATATCGGGAATCCTCCATTTGGACATTCCGGAGAAAAAGCGATTGGCGAATATTTTAGCCATGGAAATGGAAAACGATTTAAGGAGCAGCTTACAGAAAAAGAATTCCAGGACCTGGTGAAATTCGAAGGTAACGCGAACGGTTTCAAGATTCTTACCGAAAATCGTCCTGGCATTACCGGTGGATTAAGGTTATCCTATTCTACCCTGGGGGCTTTTACCAAATACCCAAAAGAGTCACTTCCGCATAAGCCAACTAAAAAAATAGAAGATAAAAAGTTCGGATTCTTCCAGAGTGAGAAAGCAATTTTTGAAGAAGTAGCTGAAGAATTAGGCATGAAAAAGACCCGTGAAGGAAATGATATTGGCTTTGCACGACATCCATTGGCCTTCCTGGTAGAAGCGGCAGATGATATTTGCTATACCATAATCGATTTTGAAGACGGAATAAACCTCGGGCTTATCGATGAAGATTACGCCTTGGAATATCTTATAAAACTGGTAAAAGACAATATAAATACGGCCAAGTATAACCAGTTAAAAAGCACGGCCGACCGGCTTGCCTATCTCCGGTCACTTGCAATTAATACGCTAATCGTTGAGGCTGCAGATATTTTCATTAAAAACGAGGAGGCCATTCTAAAAGGTGAATTTCATGAATCCCTGTTCGATATGAGCAGTTATGAAGCCCAGATTAAAGACATCATCAAAATTAGTGTTGAAAAAATCTATCAAAGTGAAGAAGTCATAAGCAAAGAGATCGCGGGCTATAGAATGTTATCATACTTACTGGATACCTACACAAACGCTATGCTGCCAGATGCAAATGACGAAGATTCTAATTTCACCAAGCTGGTTTTAAAATCTGTCCCACAGTTGGATTATCTAAAAGAAGAAACCAGTGTTTATAAAAAGCTCATTGGGATTTGTTCATATATAGCCTCCCTTACAGACGGACTTACGGTTTCTTCTTTCAAAAAATTTCAAGGCCTGGATACTTAAATGGTTTAAAAATTATTTTTTTTGTGCTAATCTGTATATCAGTTATTTAGCTATTTTTGGCTGCCTTAAAGATTTCAAGTCATCCCCCATTATTCTTTATCAGGCATTTGTGCCAGAATAAGCAATGAAAAAAGTTACTCAGTTACTTAAAAATAATCACCAGCAAATTATTCTTGCCTGGGAAAAGAAGGTATTGCAAAATGTTGCTGCTTCCAAAGAGACCAATAAAATAGCCCTTCGAGATCATGTTCCTGATATTCTTGATGACATTATCGATATTCTTGAAAGACATGAAAGCATAGATTGGCATATTGAAGATTTCAAGATCGCTAAAATTGAAGAAAATAGCCTTCAACATGGAAGGCACAGAGCCACTTCAGCACATTTTACCGCAGACCAGATCCTACTGGAATACATGATATTCCACAATGTTATAATTGAGGTTTTTAATAAGAATGACGTAAATAATATAGCAGTTCTTCATTTGCTAAAATGCTGCATAGACAACGCCATGCTTAAATCTATACAGTCGTTTACCGAGTCTATACAGGAAATGCAGAATAAACTAATAGGAACTTTAGCACACGATATTAGAAATCCATTAGCGGCAGCACGTCTTGGAGTTGAAATGCTGGGTACCAACGCTGAAAAGGATCGCGTAGAAAGAGTAAAGAAAATGACCATGAATGGCATTGATAAATCTTTACAAATGCTTGAAGGACTTCTTGATTCCATTTCCGTTAAAGCTGGAGAAGGTATGATGCTAACTTTTTCTGAAATGAATCTATATCCCGACATAGAGACCATCTGCGAGGAGGCCTGTACCGTATATTCTGAAAAGATAGTTCTGGAATGTGAAGACAAAGAGATTAACGGAATATTTGATGCAACCGCAGTTCGCCGATTATTAGAAAATCTAATTACGAATGCCATAAAATATGGAGAGTCTGAAAAGCCGGTAACTATAAAAGTAAAAAAGGAAGATGAATGTAATATAAGTCTGGCAGTTCATAATCACGGTACTCCAATTCCACTGGAAAAACAAAAGGAAATATTCAATTTTCTCCGCCACAGGAAAACTCCAAATCATAAAAAATTACAAAGTTGGGGCATTGGATTAACCCTGGTTAAAATGGCCGCAGAAGCGCACGGAGGAGATGTTCATCTTGAAAGTTCTGAAGGATTTGGAACAGAGTTTCGGGTTCGTATATCCAGAACGATGAATGAGCAGGGGAAAATGCGAGCTATGCTAAACTTTGATCAAAAATCATAGACGATACCCACGCCAAGCATTTGCTTTAGCTGAATACGAGCACCGGAAGTTTCTAATTTCCCATCTCCATTAGTATCTTCTTTAAATTTTACGTCGTCATCGTAACGTATATGAGTCCCAACGTTAGCTTTTATAAAATCATTGACCTTCATGTTCACCGTTAGTTGCCAGTCTACATCGATATTTCCGAACTTATTGAGATAATCTGAATATAGACTCAGTTGATTGTCCAAATCTACATTTTCCCAGACCTCTTTACTGAATCCGCTGGTAACCAGAAAACCGAATTCTGTCCGGACGTTTTTTCCTTCTTCCAGAATATTTCCAAGTTCATCGGTAACTGCCGGATCTACCCCAAACATTCCTTCATTGGCAAGTCTTTGATCCAGAACAAAGGTAGATTTGAAAGTTATGGGCGAGAGATAAACAGTAAGGTCTTCCTCAGGATGGGAAAATTCTGTTCCCGCACCTAAAAATGTATATCCCGGAGCCATAAACCTGGAAATCGCCACTTCAGTATCAGGATATTTATAACCATTTGAGAATTGTGAATTAAAGCTGAACTTCCCGGAATAATACCAGTTTGAAGTGCTATCCTGCCTGAAACCAAAGGACGAATTCAACCGAAGTTCATCTTCAGTCTTTCTGAACTCCCTTCCTTCCTGCGCATTAATACCATATCTTAAGGAAGCCGAATTCTTCCAGATAGTTAGATCCTTTTCAAAATTCCTCTGAAAGTTGGCATAGAAAAGCGCCGAAACTGAATTATTACCACCGGAGTTCCAATTCACAAATGCCACCTCGCTGAGATTGATACCAAAGGTATTTTTCTCGGTCCAGTAGATCATCATGGAGTCTGTATTTGTAGTATCCTTTGCAGCTGTTGATGTGGTATCTTTTACAGCAGTATATTTATAATCAGAAGCTAAGGACTTTAGTGATGTAATACAGAATAGGAATAGTAGGATTTTCAGCTTCATTTAGATCGATGGGGTTTTCGGAATCGCAAAAATAAAAAAATCAGCTCATAGATTCGAGCTTTTGCCTTATTCCTTCAACGTGAATTCCGGAAATTTCTTGTAATTGATCTACACTTCCTTGCTCAATAAATTCATCCGGCACTCCTAAAACTTCTATATCCCCTTTAAATCCAACTGATGCGGCGAATTCTAAAATTGCACTTCCAAAGCCTCCTTTTTTCACTCCGTCCTCTACAGTAATTATTTTAGAGTAATTTTTAAATATTTCCTTCAGCAGATCTTCATCAAGAGGCTTAACAAATTTCATATCGTAATGAGCGATATTTTCTGAGATAGAGCTTTCAGAAATAGCACTTTTAACATTCTCTGCCATATTCCCGATACTCAAAACAGCAATTTCGGAACCTTCTTTAAGCAGTTCTCCTTTTCCGAATGCTATCCTTTTAAAAGGTAATTTCCATTCCTTTAGAACGCCTCTTCCTCTAGGGTAGCGGATAATAAGTGGAGATTCTGGTTCCAGTTGGGCTGTAAAAAGCAAATTCCGCAACTCCACTTCATTCCGCGGCGCAGCGATCATAAGATTTGGTATAGCGCGGGCGTAGGCAATATCGAATACTCCATGGTGAGTTGCACCATCTTCCCCTACCAATCCGGCCCGGTCCAGACAGAAAATGACCGGTAGGTTTTGTAATGCCACATCATGAATTAGTTGATCGTAAGCTCTTTGTAAAAACGTCGAATAAATAGCACAAAAAACGGTAAACCCCTGGGTAGCCAGTCCTGCAGATAAAGTGACGGCATGCTGTTCAGCAATCCCAACGTCGAAAGCTCTATCGGGAAAAGCCTTCATCATATATTTAAGTGAACTTCCTGTAGGCATTGCCGGAGTGATGCCAATGATCTTTTCATTCTTTTCTGCCAGTTCTACCAGGCTTAAACCAAATACGTCCTGATATTTTAGAGGCAAACCTTCAGTATCATATTTCAAAAGTTCCCCGGTATCAGGTTCAAATTTTCCCGGAGCATGATATTTCACCTGGTCTTCTTCCGCCTTTTTAAGGCCTTTTCCCTTCCTGGTGATCACATGAAGGAATTTTGGTCCGCTAATGGCTTTCATTTCCTCCAGGACCTTTAATAGTCCTTTCAGGTCGTGGCCATCTACCGGACCAAAATATTTAAAATTTAGCGCTTCAATTATATTATCACTGGAAGGTTTATATCCAACTCTTGCCTTAGTAAGATATTCTTTTAAGGCACCAACACTTGGATCAATTCCTATAGCATTATCATTCAGGATCACCAGCAAATTGGCTTTGGTTACCCCGGCATGATTTAATCCTTCAAAAGCCATCCCACTGGCAATAGAAGCATCCCCAATCACGGCTATATGTTGTTTTTCGGTTTCTCCTTTTAAGTGAGAGGCGATAGCCATTCCCAGGGCTGCAGAGATCGAAGTGGAAGAATGACCGGTTCCGAAAGTGTCATATATACTTTCAGATCGTTTTGGAAATCCGCTTATGCCATTTAACTGCCGGTTAGTATCAAATACATCTTTTCTCCCGGTAAGTATCTTATGTCCATAAGCCTGATGGCCCACATCCCAAACCAGAAGATCTTCAGGAGTATTGAATACATAATGCAAAGCAATGGTAAGTTCAACTACTCCAAGGCTGGCACCCAAATGTCCCTCCTTGGTTGCCACAATGTCTATGATGAATTTGCGAAGTTCCTGTGCAAGCTGGGTTAACTCATCTTGATTGAGTTTACGCAGCTCTTCAGGGGTATTAATGTTTTTAAGAATCCCGGCCATACAGCACAAAGTTACATTAAGCAAACTGAATTGCGAACAGTACCTGATTAAGGAATCTTCAAAATTTATATCTTTCAGAAAAAATTCGGGAAATGCTATCACCCTTCAACGACGAATATTTTATGAAAAAGGCCTTAGAGGAGGCCAGGTCTGCTTACGAAAAAGGGGAGATCCCTGTAGGTGTTGTGGTGGTTATAAATGATAAGATCATTGCCCGCGGCCATAACCTCACCGAAACCCTGAATGACGTTACCGCGCATGCAGAAATGCAGGCGATCACTGCAGCCGCGAATTTTTTGGGTGGAAAATATCTTCAGAATTGTACTATGTATATTACCCTGGAGCCATGCCAGATGTGTGCTGGGGCTCTTTACTGGAGTCAGATATCAAAAATTGTTTTTGGAGCTGAAGATCCACAACGCGGATACCGAACAAACGGAGTGAAATTACATCCTAAAACGGAAGTTGTCCAAGGTGTATTAGACCGTGAATGCGGAGATCTCCTTAAGAGCTTTTTTATCGAAAAACGGAATTTGAATTAAAAAAAGCGAAACCTCAGCTAATCATTCACAAAAGGCTAGCTAACCCAACAATTTAGAGATTTCGCTTATAAATTTATTACATGTCTTTAGGGAGCTCTGTAACCTTAATATGATCTACATAGAACTTATCTGGCAATGCTGAATCATTGATATCTGCACCACCTAGATTTCCACCTACGGCCATATTTATCAAAAAATAGAAGTCCTTTTTAAAAGGATAATGCTCTTTGTCATATTTCTCCGGAGTAAACCTGTAAAGCTGTTGACCATCTACAAAGAATTCGATGTAATCCTCTGTCCAGACTGCTTTATAGGTATGGTAACCTTCTTCTATATTATCAATTTTCGTCTTTTTGGTATTGATCGTATTACCATGACTGGCTGGAGTATGCAGTGAGGTAAAGACAATCCCGGGTCCCCTGCCAATATATTCAAGTATATCAATCTCGCCACTAGCTGGCCAGCCGACTTGATCAATATCGCCACCTAACATCCAGATTGCAGGCCACAGCCCTTTAGTTTTTGCTACTTTAGCCTTTACTTCAATCACTCCATAAGTAAACTCAACATTGGCTTTAGAATTGATCTTACCAGAGTAATATTGCCCGTCTTTCTTTAAGGCTGTGATCACCAGTTTACCATCTTTAACCTCAACATATTTTCGATCGTAAATCTGCTCCTCATTGTTTCCCCAACCACAAAGATTAGGACAGCCGTCACCTTCTTCATAATTCCAGACGCTCATATCAAGACTATCTCCATTAAAATCTTCCTCAAAGATTATCTTTTCCTGAGCAAGACCAGAAAAAATAGCACTGACAAGAAAGCTTCCGGTAAGTATTTTCTGAACGTAGCTTCTCATTATTTGGAATAATTGAATTTAACTGTCTTTACTTCTTCAGAGTTTCCACCAACCATAAGTTCAAATTCGCCTTCTTCCGTCTCCCATTTATCTGAAGCATTGTAGAACTCAAGCATATTTTCATCAATTTTAAATTCTACGGTTTTGGTTTCTCCCGCCGCAAGTTCTACAAGTTCAAAACCTTTAAGTTCCTTAATTGGCCTGGCTACACTAGCCACCAAATCATGAATATAAAGCTGAACCACTTCTTTTCCTTTTATATCCCCGGCGTTATGAACAGGCACGCTAAGAGTGATGGTTCCACCTTCGCTAAGTTCTTCTGAAGAAAGACTTGGATCTCCATAATCAAACGTAGTATAGCTAAGTCCATAACCAAATGGGTATAATGGCCCATTTTCAATATCTGTATAATGTGAATAAGTTACATGCTGATCGTTGGAAGGCCTTCCGGTATTCATCCTGTTATAGTACAAAGGTTCCTGACCTACTGCTCTCGGAAAAGAAACAGGTAGTTTACCTGATGGATTGTATTTCCCTGTAAGTACATCTGCAATCGCATTTCCACTTTCTGACCCTAATTGCCATGCTTCCACTATTGCAGGAATATTTTCTGAAGACCATGTAATCTCAAGAGGCCTACCATTCATTAACACCAAAATGATGTTCTTATTTACTTTATGAACTTCTTTTAAAAGCTCTAACTGAAGTCCGGCAAGACCAATATTAGCCTGGCTGCGTCCTTCTCCCGACTGAAACGCGTCCTCACCAAGTACTATTACTACCAGCTCAGCATCTTTTGCTTTCTCCACGGCATCAGGAATTCCTGAACGGTCGGTTTCGTTGATCTTCAATGGCATCAGGAAACTACGCTCCCCTTCGCCAAGGGTAACTCCTTTGGCATAGGTAATTTCAGATTCCAGACCTGCATTCTTCAATCCATCCAAAACAGAAACAGCAGAATTCTTCTCTCCCTGAGCTCTCCAGTTTCCTATTGGAGTATCCTTATCATCGGCCAACGGACCTATCACAGCAATTTTCTTTACTGAAGATTTTAAAGGAAGAAGATCATTTTCATTCTTTAGAAGAACAATTGATTTTTTCGCAATATCCCTGGCTGTATTCTTATGCTCATCATAAGGAACATTTGCCGCAAGATCTGCATTCATATATCTATAAGGATCATCGAAAAGTCCCATTTTGAACTTAACCCGAAGAATTCTTCTAACCGCATCATCGATAATAGATTCGTTTAGCTTTCCTTCTTCTACAAGTTGCTCCAAACCGGCTTCATAAGCTCCACCTTCCATGTCCATATCACTACCAGCTTTTGCAGCGATCTCGGCAGCATGAACTTTATCACGGGCAAAACCATGTGGGATCATTTCTGAAATAGAACCCCAGTCTGAAACCACAAATCCCTGCCAGTCCCAGGCTCCTTTTAAAATTTCTCTCTGCAGGCGTTCACTCCCTGTAGCCGGAATTCCATCAATAGTATTAAAAGAGTTCATAAATGTAGCTACGCCAGCATCTGCAGCTGCTTTAAAAGGTGGTAAAACTGCATTATGTAATTCGTTCTTTCCTATATGTACGGCGTTATAATCACGTCCAGCTTCAGCAAGGCCGTAACCTGCAAAATGCTTTGCCGTAGCAGCTATAGAATTAGGATCAGCAAGATCATCTCCCTGGTAACCCTTGATCTTAGCCACAGCAATCTTAGAAGTTAGATACGAGTCTTCTCCAGAACCTTCCATGATCCTTCCCCAACGCGCATCCCTGGAAATATCTATCATAGGAGAAAAAGTCCAGTTTACTCCTTCGGCAACAGATTCCAGAGCGGCAATCCTGGCCGATTCTTCTGCAGATTCCAAGTCCCAACTAGCGGTTTCCCCAAGCGGAACCGGGAAAATAGTCTTATAACCGTGAATTACATCATAGCCAAACATCAATGGAATCTTCATTCTGGAATTTTCCATCTTCATACGCTGAGCCTTTTCAGTAGCTTCAACAGAAAGAACATTCAGCATAGAACCTACCAGCCCTTTTTTAAGCCGGTCTTCTTTTTCCTTATTTCCAACTTCAGAAGCAGGCCCGGTAAGGTCCCAACTACCGTTGTACTGTACCATCTGCCCCACTTTTTCCTCTAAGGTCATTAGATTTAAAACCGAATCAACTTTGGTTTCTACATCCGCAACCGAACTCATTATACCTGAGTTTTGAGCAAAAGTTCCCACTGTCCCAAGAAAAAGGGACGAAAGAATAAATAATTGTTTTCTCATAACTATATGAATAAATCCCGGAACCGAAGTTCCGGGAATTTAAATTACCTATTGGTAAACTTTTATGTAGTCAACTTCCATAGAAGATTCCTGGAAGGCTGGATCGATCTCACCGCCAAGGCCACCGCCCATAGCTACATTCATTATCAGGAAGAAATCCTTATTGAATGGAAGGGATGAGTTATTGGTAAATGTAAAGTATACATCACCATCTAATAGAAAGATAATTTCGTCTTCTGACCATTCTACCGTGTAGATATGGAATTCTGAAGAGGCATTAGGAATAGCTGTTCTTCCAACCATAGCATTACCTCCAGAATTTCCTGGATAATGTAATGCCGGAGAAGAT
>CBDTXN010000063.1:0-14545 GCA_965364455.1 uncultured Flavobacteriaceae bacterium | reverse complement strand
CCTAATCATATTTTGCCTTACTTTCCTAAAGAACTTTATCATCAGAGGTTAGTTTCTCTAAAGATATGATTTTTAATTGTTTGGGTTTTTCAAAAAATGAAGCACAACTCGTTTTAAACAAAGCTTTTCCTGCTTTTAAATACAAAACTTAAAGGATAACGCGAGCCGCGCTAATCTATAAAAACTAACGTTCTCGATTAAACTTATTTCTCAGGAGTTATTAACCAAGTGTACTATTAGCTTAATCTTTTAAGTAGCTCCCTGGAAGATAGCACCGCACCTTCCATATACCCGGAATATTCCCCGGCGGTTTCAGTATTGCTAAAGAACAGCCTGCCTTCCATATATTCCCGTTGTAAAATAGGATGCCCGTTATTTTGATGTGGTCTCTGTATATCCTGGCTTCCGGAAATTATAAATTCATCTTTCCAAACCTTATCGTGATAGGAAACCGGTTGGGTAGCTTTCTCCCCCAGTAATTTTTGTAATTGTTTCAGCACATTCTCTTTCCGCACTTCCTGTGAATAGGCTGCCGTACCGGGATTAAGAAAGCCGGTAAAACCAAATTTCGACTTTTCGTAGTTCGTGTGATCATACATTTCTGTGACGATGCCGGCATGACTAAAAAGCATCCCGGAGTAACCTTCATGTCTCCAGAAAGGCTCCTCATATTCCAGGGCGAATTTGATGGAGCCTGCCATCCAGGTTTGCACCCCGGGCAATAAGGCCTGCAGATCGGCAGGAAGTCCCGGGCTAAAAACAATGCCTGAAGTAAGTTCCGGGGGCATGCACAGGATAACCTTATCTGCCTTAAAAATATCTTTATCGGTATGTAATTCCAGCTCATCATTGCTGAGCTTAATGGCATTCACTTTGGTATCCAGGTGAATATCATTTCCGCTTAACTTTTCAGCCAGCGTATCTGTAAGCATTTGTGTTCCGCCGGCGATCCTGTAGGATGGAGCTTCAGATTCCGGCACAAAGAACTTTTGGGGAGGCTCAAAAGATTTGGTTTCAAAAAGTGAGATCCCTTCTGAATATTGTGGATATATCTTTAATCCCAACTCGTCGATCAGGTCCATAAGGTTAGTATGCATCTCTCCTAACCAGGTGGCGCCCATCTCCAAAGGTGTTCCCTTTTCGCCTATTTGAGTTTGTATACGTCCGCCAAGCCGTGAAGAACCTTCCAGGATCTTAGCCCTTATTCCCTTTTTAGATAACTCATAAGCCAGGGTTAAACCGCTTAAACCACCACCAACTAATATATATTTATCTTCTGTAGCCATTCCATCAATCAGTTTTAAAGATCTTTTCAACCTATTTGAACGATCTTCAAATACTACAATTTTTAGCTGAAATAGGAAATTCTGATCCCGTATTTATATTTTGTTCAATGGGCTATACATGTATTGGGACTGATATAAAATTCGTAGCCTTTACATGCTACAATCGCCATTTTTAATTTCTTCCAGGGTTGGATTGAAGGCATTTTCTTTGATATCGAAATTCGGATTTTCTGTACCTGCCATTTTCGTAAGGCCACAGAGATTGGTTAAAGAAGCATTGTTCCATACTAAAATCTTTTCACCATCTTTTATTTTTTCAATATTGGATATCCCGTCCAGGTTTGTAAGTTTCGTGTTATCTGCAATTGAAATTTTCCCATCGGCATATTTAACATTACTCAAGCCATCTACATTCTCAAGCTTAGAGTTATCTATAATTATAATACCACCTATACTAGCCGGCAGGTTCTTGAATCCGTCAAGGTTTTCCAGTTCATGATTTGACCATAATATGATACTACTGCTTGGTGAAAATTCCTGCAAGTTTTCCAGACCATTTACATCCTTTATACTTGTTTCCTCTATCCAGATACCTCCATTAATTTGAGTTATTTCTTCAAAGCCTTCTACATTTTGAATATTCTCAGTTCGTAATCCTAAATTACCGTAAATGGCGGTGTAATTTAATGCCGCGAAAGAGTCCACTTCCTTTTGTGTTTCAAGTCTAATATCCCCATAATAAGGTTTAAAACCCGTTTCGTCGTCTCCTGAGCAGGAAAACAGAAAGTTACAGAATAAAACTACAGTTAAGATTCTGAAAATTGATGTAAACATGGATGAAAAGTAAATTAAAAATGCTCCTTTTCCAGGACGGATAAAGAGTAGAGTTTTTGTTTATAGTTTATTTATTGGGAAAGCAATCTATAAATAAATTCAGACATATTCCTCGTTATTAAAGCAATACCAGCAGTTTACAATAAAATAAAACGGCAAATATCTTATTATAAGTTATTTACAATAAGATATTCAACCACTTATTTTTTCAGAATAATAGAACTAACTTTCGGGATTAAAAATAACAGCCTTCAGCATCGATTATTTTTTTAATAAGGATCCATAAAATCCTGAAGGCTTTCGGTAGAAATTTCAGGATTGGCTCCCTCCTGCCCTGCCACCAAAGCACCCACGGCACAGGCCGTATCCAGGGCTTTTTGAGGTTCTTCGCCCTGAAGTAATTTCGCCAGTAGCGTACCCAGGAAGGAATCTCCCGCTCCCACGGTGTCTTTTACTTTCACCTGGTAACCAGAATTATAATATAGCTTCTTATCGTGCATTACCACGGCGCCATGCCTACCTTTGGTAACACAAATGGTTTTAGCTTTAGATCTAACAGCCATAAAAAGCAGGTTCTGCTCCAAAGAATTATACCTGGAACCCATCATTTCGGCGATCTCAAAAAGCTCATCATCATTAAATTTAATGAATTCAGCATGTTGCATTAGTTCTAGTAAAAGGTCTTTAGAATAATGCGGCGGCCTGAGATTAAAATCCAAAACCCTGTAACTGGCTTTCGGGATGAGTTCAAATAAAGTTTTCCTACTAACCTCATCACGGCACACCAGGCTTCCAAAAATAAAAGCATCGGCAGATTTCACCGAGTTGATCATCCCATCTGAAATTTCAATTTTATCCCAGGCAGAAGGATGAGTGATCTCGTAGGTAGCCGAACCACTTGCTGAAAGGCTCACCTGCACCATCCCGGTAGGATGCACCTCATCTTTAATGATATTAGCAGTTCTAATTTTACGTGAATCCAGGTACTTTAAAAGCTGGTCTCCTTTTTCATCATTCCCTATCCTGCTTATCATTTCGGTTTCCACACCCATGCTACTAAGCCTGCTGGCCACATTCAAAGGTGCTCCACCAATACGCTCCATATCCGGGAAAACATCATACAGGATCTCTCCAAAACAAACTGCCTTTACTTTTTTTGCCATGCTTTTTAAAGTACTAATTAAATTATAGATACAGGAAGCCCAGAACATCCGGACTTCAGGTTTCTCTTTATTTTTCCATGATCTTAAACATTCCCGGCCGGGTATCTGCCCGTACCGCGTAATCGAACCTGGTATAGAAATCCTTTACGCCTTCCGCGGCCATAAGACCTACGAAAGCGTTATTATCGCAGTTGTCCTTAAGCCAGGTTTCCAGTTCCATCATCACCATATCCCCCAACCCGGTTCTCTGAAATTCGGGCAGTACGATCACATCCTGTATATAAAAATAAATGGCTCCATCTCCCACGATCCTGCCGGCAGCGGCTATTTTCCCGGCAACCGTAAAGCATACCGAGAACAGTGAACCCTGCATCCCTTTTTCCACCGTATCGTCCGTTAACGCCTCCCAACCGGTAGACGCCCTAAGTAATTGATACTCCTGGACGGTCATATTGCGTTGTTCTATTTTTATGTTCATAATTCCCAGATAAATGAAGATTCAAGATAGAAATAAACATCCATTTAAAACCATTGAATATTACTTATAGTTTTGGTAGGCGAGCCCCGCAAATGAGATCTGAGTTTAGGTTACATATTTTCATCTACATCATTTTCTGAAAACTTCAGCTCGAAGGCTTCCAGATCATTCACTGTAAACTCTTCCAATCCTGAGGTAAAAGAGAATTCTGTCCACGGCTGATTTGGAAAGAAAATTTCGGTCATCACCGTTTTTCCATCATCGAAGAACATTTCAATAGAGGTCTTATCAATGATCAAAATAGCAGTTAGATCTTCAGAATTTGAGATCCTGGGAGCAGTGGAATTTTCAGCAATGAATTTTTCTGAAAAATCTGTTTGCCCGGCATGGGACCTGTTTACAATAAATTGCTTTTGAGCATGATCATAAGAAACTATAAATTCTTCATCGGCATCATTGCTTAGCCTGAAATTATAGGTGGTTTCCTTTAGATCATTTATACGGAACCTGATCTCGGCTTTGGCCAGGTCTACTTCAGAAGAGTTTAACACCGCAGTATTGTTAGTGACCACGATATCCTTTTTGGTGATCCCGGTTCCACGAAATTTATTTAATTCTTCCACCGGTTCTGAAGTCACCAAATAGCGGTCATCTTCTTTTATCAATTTCAGTTCCCGGGCTACGGTCATGGCACTTCTCCAGGTTACAGTGGGGACTTCCTGGGCATACAGCCAGTTAGACATCCAACCAAGGAAAAGTTTCCTTCCGTCTTCATCGGGCACATTAGACCAGGTTACCCCGGCATAATTATCTCTTCCAAAGTCTATCCAAAAATTGTGCTTTTCTTCCAGCGCTTCCATATTCTTTTCAGGAGTAAAGGTCGTTCCGTCAAAATCTCCCACGAAATACTGGGTTCCGGACCCTCCATTATATCCTCCCGGATTCAGGCTTTGTATCAATACCCATTTGGTTTCACCTGTTCCTTCCACCTGCATCGGGAAAATATCCGGACATTCCCAGACTCCGTCGTGGGCACCGGTATTTTCACCAAATTCAGAAAGCTTCTTCCATTCCTTCAAATTCTGAGAAGAATAGAACATGGTTTTTTCTGTTGTAGCCAAAGCCATCAACCATTGCTCATGAACATCATCCCAGATAACCTTGGGATCCCTGAAATCTGTCAATCCCGGATTGGAAATTACCGGGTTACCTTCATATTTTGTCCAGGTCATGCCTTCATCAAGGCTATAGGCGATCGCCTGGGTTTGATGATCTTCCTTTCTTTCGGCAGCCTCGGCATCGTGATACGTGAAGATGGCTACCACTGGGGTTTTACCGTTCTTTCCAAAACCGGAAGTATTGTTCTTATCTACTACCGCACTTCCTGAAAAGATATAGCCTTTCTCGTCTGGGTAAAGCGCGATCTCCTGTTCTTCCCAGGTGATCATATCCTTACTCGTTGCATGGCCCCAGTGCATAGGTCCCCATACATTATCTTCAGGATAATACTGAAAATACAAATGATAGGTACCGTTTAAAAAGAACATCCCGTTGGGATCGTTCATCCAGTTCTTTTTAGGGGTAAAATGAAAATTTGGCCTGAAATCCTCATCTTCCTGTACTTTTACTTCTGCGATATCTTCATCAGCCTTTTTAGGATCATTCTTGCAGGAGGCAAGCATGAATATTGCCAGGTATCCGAATAATGCCAGGTTCTTCATATCAATATTGTTTTTAATCT
This sequence comes from uncultured Flavobacteriaceae bacterium, assembly GCA_965364455.1. Lineage (GTDB taxonomy): Bacteria > Bacteroidota > Bacteroidia > Flavobacteriales > Flavobacteriaceae > Christiangramia. Next base: position 9,043 of record CBDTXN010000063.1, on the reverse strand, counting down.
ATGTGTTTATGGATAATTCTTTACTCAGTTGTTCCAGCGATTTGCCTTTGGTTTCCGGCATCATAAAAAGCACGAAAAGCAGCTGCAAGAACATCATAAAGGCGAAAAATGCGAAAACATAACCGGGACCAATATTCGTAAATAAATACGGAATGGTGGAAGGTATGATCGCTGCCAGCACCCAATGGGTTGATGAACCAAAGGCCTGCCCTGATGCCCTTAGGCGATTAGGGAAAATTTCAGATATAAATACCCAGATCACGGCACCCTGGCCTATCGCATGAGAGGCGATAAACAGGAACAGGAAAATAGGAACCGACATTCCGCCCCAGTTCAAAAAGAAGGCCGCGGCTACCAGTGAAAGTGAAATTATATAACCTATGGAGCCGTAAAGCATCAACTGCTTCCTTCCCAGTTTATCTATCAGGAATACTCCCAGTAATGTAAATATGAGGTTCACCACCCCAATCCCGATACTACTTAGCAAGGCCGTACTTTGTCCCAAACCAGCAGATTCAAAGATCCTCGGCGCGTAATATAAAAATGCGTTTATCCCGGAAACCTGGTTAAAGAAGGCAATTAGAAAAGCCAGTATCAGTGGAAAGCGGTATTTCTTCATAAAGATATTCTCACCTGAAAGTTCCTGCGCATCCAGGTCTTTAATTTCCTGCAATTTGCTTTTTATATCCATATTGGGATGGATGATAGCAAGTACCTTTTCAGCTTCCTGGAACCTGCCCTTGGAAACCAGCCAACGCGGACTCCTTGGAATCATAAATACGAATATGATATACAAAAAGGCAGGGATGGCTTCAACACCCACCATCCAGCGCCAGGGCTCATCACCAGTATTGCGTAAAAGATAATTGGACAGGAAAGCTATCAGGATCCCTAAAACAATATTGAACTGATACAGTGAAACGAGTTTCCCTCTCTGGTCTGCCGGGGCGATCTCTGAAACGAATGCCGGGGCTGCGATCGTGGAAGCTCCAACTCCCAGTCCGCCTAAAAATCTGAACACTGCGAAACTAATAGGATCATCTACCAAAGCTGAACCTAAAGCTGAAACAAAATATAGTATCCCGATAATTAGTAAGGTATTCTTTCTTCCAAATTTATTGGTCGGGATTCCGCCGAATATGGCACCTACTACCGTTCCCCAAAGTGCCATAGCCATCACTACAGAGCCGTGAAAAGCATCTGAAGTATTCCATAATTCCTGGAGTTGCTTATCTGCTCCCGATATTACCACGGTGTCAAAGCCAAATAAAAAGCCGGCTAAAGCGGCGCTGATAGACCAGATAAGGATTTTGTTCATAGTAGTCGTTTTGATCTTAAATAAGTATTAACCTGAACTCTTTATTCTAAAAAAACAGCACTTAACAGTATCATGTTCAGAATAACACGGCAGAATTTAAATGTTTTTTAATACAAAGCCCCGAGTTTTTAGAAAAAATCAACTTTTTAAGTGTTTTGATGAAAATTACCGGGAGCTATATCCACTTTGATTTTGAACTTTTTTCCAATTATTAGTATTATATTCATAATGCACTAAATATCAATTATTTAATCTTCCTTAAACCATCAAACCTATTCTGCTAAGTTCCATAAAGAATGAAAGAAAAATTCCTTCTTGTTCTTCTTCTGCTGCCTTTATGGGGATCTGCGCAGTCCTGGCTTACCCGGGAAGATACCTATTGGTTCGCCAGCACAGGATTAGACCTTAGGAATGCTACTATAGGCGGGACGGTTAACGACGCAGCCTATGATGGCACTTTCAGCCTGGGATATCGTAATGCCGGTTTTAGTATTATTGCCTATTATGAGACCTTCTCGGCAATAGAATATGCATCCATGGGAATAAATCCGGGGTTCGTGCTAAGACCGGGAAAAAAATTGATTCCGGTGGCAGATATATCCCTTTCCTTCATCAGCCGTCCCTGGAAAGTTTACCCTTCGCTGGCGTTTAATGCCCGAGCTGAATATCATTTTGATCGCTTTTTTATCTATTTACGAGGCGAGAACCGCTGGCGAACAGATTATGATTTCTACCAGTTTTCGGTATATGGAGGCATCAGTTTTAAGTTTGGTTTTGAAGATTGATTTTAAAGGCCTTCGCCTACAATTCCTTTGTAATAAATTTAACTACAACCTGTCAATTTTTATATAATTTTGGTGCCGATCCAAGCAACTTACTATGGAAATATTTTTACAGCCCGATACCTGGGTGGCCCTGGTTACCCTGACCTTTCTGGAAATAGTTCTGGGAATAGACAATATCATTTTTATTTCCCTGGTGGCGGGAAAAGTACCTGAAGAGAACCAGAAAAAAGCCCGGCTTGGAAGTTTGACCATAGCTTTAGTGATGCGAATTTTACTTCTTTTAAGTATCGCATGGATCATAGGCTTAAAAGAACCAATTATCACCCTGATAGGATTTGAACTTAGCTGGCGGGATATAATCCTGATTGCCGGTGGTATTTTCCTGCTGGTAAAAAGTACATTAGAGATACATCATAAAGTGGAAGGGCAGGAAGATGACCCTGCAAATGGTAAAAAATCCAAAACTATAAGTTTCACCAAGGCGATCATTCAAATCGTGTTGCTAGACCTTGTTTTCTCTTTCGACTCTATTTTAACTGCGGTAGGACTTACAGATGAGATCATTCTTATGATCATTGCCGTGGTAGTAGCCATCGTGGTAATGATGATTTTTGCAAAACCGGTAGGCGAATTCGTGAATAAGCATCCAACCATACAGATCCTGGCGCTTTCGTTTTTAATACTCATAGGAGTGATGCTGATCGTAGAAGGAGCACACTACCATGTTCCGAAAGGATATATCTATTTCGCGGTCTTCTTCTCTTTAGCTATTGAGATGCTGAATATGAGGTACCGGAAGAAAAACTGATCAATTTATGATCTCGTAATGAATTGGCTTAAAACTGCCCCCATTACTGTCTTCAGCTGAACAGGCGGTAAGACCAACGATAAGGTCCATTTCTGCAAGGAATAGAATATGATCTCCGGCCTTACTTAAAGGCGGGTCTACACTAAGTTTCCCATCTGGCTGAAATTGAACGTTCATAAAAATGTTGAAGGCAGTGGGAATATCATCTGGCTCTATTTCAAATTTAGCCAGGTTGGTGTATAGATTTTCAAAACAGCTCGGGTGATAATCATCATTTTTATACATGATCTTAAAGGTCTCCGGACTGCAGGGAGCAAGTAGAAAATCATTTCTACCATTGGTATCCTCAAGGATCTCCATCATTTTATTACTGCGGTTACTCCAAAGATGATCCCCCTGGGTGATAAGTATATTCTCTTCGAAATCCAGGGTTTTGCCACTGGAGATCTTTTCTCGTTTATCCTCGGCATTGAACAGCACCATATCGCTAACCTGCTCTCCCATTGGATCAACCACTTTCAGTTTCTGACCTTTCTTCAATTTAAAGGCTGCTCCGGTCTGTTTTTCAATAACATTCATAAAATGATCGCTTTATAGATTGTTCTCTTTTCTTATTTCATCACCTAGTTTCTGATCCATGCTGTTTTTGGAGCTTTTGAGCTTATCTGAAACCGCTTCAATATCATGGTGGGGATAAGATTGATGTAATTTTGCAATGCCTTCCACTTTATAGGGCTCCAGCCAAAACCCGGTTATAAGCGGAAGGTGCTCATCAAGCATCTGCCGGGGAATCTGGTCATAAAAAAGGGGGGCTTCCTGTTTTTTTTCAAAATAGGTTACCAGAGAATCCAGAGATTGCTCCAGCTCTTCGAAAGTCTGAATTTTAACCTTCGCATTTACAGGCACCGCGGTATAATCCCAGGTACTGATATCTTTTTCTTTATACCAGGATGAGGAAATATATGCCTGTGGACCATGAAATATAATTAATGCTTCGGCTCCGTCTTTCAGAAAGCTTTTTTGATTGTTATGGTTTGCAATATGTGAATATAAGTTCCAGTCATCCCGATCTCCTTTTACGAGAACCGGAATATGAGTTGCCATTAGGCTATCCCCTTCAATAATAAAGGTTGCAAAAGGATGTTCCTGGATAAACGGAAGGACGAATTCAAGATCATCCTTAACATATTTCTTTGGTCTGTACATCTAATTCAATTACTACTTAAAAACGGACATTTCCATTCTTCTCCAACTTTTCTTCCGCTATACTGTTTTGCTTCACTTTCGGTCCCAAAATCTCTCAGCATAGGATTGATACTTCCCTGTAAAGCCTTGTCCCGGTCCCTGATTTTATCACGGACCTTTTCATAACTCCCCATTTCTCTCAATTTCTCAAACTGCCAATGCAGATTGAATGCTACGGCAGGAAAAGGACTTTGTCTTGCTTTCCTTGAAGAGTTGGGATGCATCCCAACAATATAGAACGCTCTTCCGCCCAGGCTGAAACTGAAATCTTCACTTTCAGGGTCTGAGCTAACGTTTGCATCCCAGGATTCATCATCCTGCATATGCATATTTTCTAGCTGCCTCCAGAGAAAATTTTCGAAACTAATTTCGGAATATTTAGGCGAATCAGGAAATACTGCCAGAAAGGTTTTAAAATTATTTGATTCAAAATCATAAGAAGAAATATATTCTTTCAGATCATTTAAGATCCTACCGGCTGTAGCTTCAGATCCAAAATTAGAATAGGACTTTATTATCACCTCATCCATACTAAAGACGGTTTTTGCCATAATACACGGATGATCACGGTTGATGATAAATTTTTCGAATTCCTTTCTTAGTCCGGAAATCTTTTTTTCTTCAGGGTCAAGAATTCCTGTCGAGTTTTTATATTTAATTTTCATAATATGCTATTTTTCAGTACTTTAAATGGCTATTCTATTTTTCAATCAGATGGAACTACTCAAGGTTATACTAGCTGGAGTTGTGGGTACCGTAATTATGACCGCTTTCAGCTATTTTTTGTCTAAGGTGAGGTCCAGGCAGTTCAAGGAACCCAAGCTGCTCAATATGATCTTAAGGCGCTCCAGCCATGATCATATGAATCCTTCTAACAATTCCTTTATCGGCTGGGTAGTCCATTTTTCGATAGGAATAATCCTAATGACACTCTTTTATCTTTTCCACCTCATTTTCTCTTTCAAAATTTCTGTAATTTCAATAATCCTGTATGGCTTAATTACCGGAAGTATGGCCATTCTCAGCTGGCATTTGATGTTTTATATTTCTGCAAGCCCACCAGATGTGGATCTAAAGGAATTTTATATACAGTTATTTATCGCCCACGTACTTTTTGCGGCTGGTGCAATTGCATTTGTTCTCTAATTTTATATAATATTCCCGGTAAGATTTATTTTATCTCTCTACATCTTTCATCAACCATTCTTCAATTTCTTCATTATCATCTTCAGTATGCATTACGGTAATATCTCCTGTAGCTTCGAAAATCACAGCTCTAATCTCTTTTAACCTGATCACATTCGCTTCCCTTAGCTTAGACCTTAAGTCTTCCTCTGTAACCCGGGCCTTTTTCAAATTCTCATGTAAGATCTCCTGCCGGTCCATCAACATTAATGGTGCATTATCCACAGCTTTTTTCACTATTTTAAATCTTCGGAGTAAAGCAACACCAATTTGCAAAATATAGACTGCCGCAAGCCCAACAACTCCATCCCATAAACTCACGCTTTTTGAAAGCACGGTTGTAGCTATCATCGAACCTACAGCTACGGTCATGGCAAAATCAAAACTGGACATTTTAGAGAAACTTCTTTTACCCCCAATTCGAGTAAAAATGATTACCGCTATGTAAATCCCTACTGCAGTTAATACGATCGCTAAAAGATCTACTTCCTTAAACTGAAACCATTTCTCCATTTTCAGTTATTTTTAAAGTGGTAATTACTCAAAGAACTTGTACCTTCAAATTGCTGTGACATAGATTTTCAATTGGTTAGAGATCTAATTTACGAAGGGCTGCCGCTAATTAAATGTTAAGCAGTCATAATCCTTTGTAAATATTTCAGTTGAAGCATTGATTGCATTAAAAAAAATATCAATAGGATTAATTGATAAATTTGAGCATGAACGATTTCTTAAAGATTGGCCATCGCGGAGCCAAAGGTCATGTGGCAGAAAATACCCTGGAAAGCATTCAAAAGGCTCTTGATATTGGTGTGGATGCTATCGAAGTAGATGTACATAAATGTTCCAGCGGAGAGCTATGGGTCATTCATGATTTCACGTTGGATCGCACCACCGATGGAAGCGGAGAAATAGCCAAAAGGCCTTCAACCGTTATCAAGGACCTTAGAATCGATGGACGCTATAAAATTCCTTTGCTAACAGAGGTCTTGGATCTTATCGAAGGTAAGTGCATGATAAACATAGAACTTAAAGGTTTAAATACCGCTGATCCGGTTGCCAGGATCGTGAAGGAAAGAGTTGCAAGCGGGAAATGGAAATATTCAGACTTTATTATTTCCAGTTTTCAAAAGAATGAACTGTTCGAAACCCGAAAACTGGATAAAGAAGTTCCCATTGCAGTTCTAAGTAAAGCAAGTGTTCCGGAAGCAATAGAAATAGGCAAGAGACTAAAAGCAATTGCCATCCACCCTTCTCTGGGAATTATTACACGGGATAATACGATTTTAAGTCAGAAGTTTGGTTTTAAGGTAAATGTTTGGACGGTGAACGATCGGGAAGACATTCTCAGGATGATAGATTTTGGGGTCGACGGTATTATTTCAGATTACCCGAACAGGCTCCACAATCCACTACTCAGTCTCAAGCCTTAAACTAATTTTTATCAGCCAATATTATCTGCCTATTTTTGCCTTCAAATTAAAATGCAGGAATTGGATCTATACGATATTATAATTGTTGGCGGTGGAGCAGCCGGTTTTTTTACCGCGATCAATGCTGCTGAAAATAACCCGGATCTTAAAATTCTCATCCTTGAACGAGGAAAAGAAGTGCTTACCAAGGTTCGCGTTTCAGGTGGTGGTCGTTGCAATGTGACCCACGCCGAATTTATTCCTGCTGAACTGGTTAAGAGATATCCCCGCGGTGAAAAAGAACTCCGGGGTCCTTTCCATAAATTCATGACCGGCGATACTATTGAGTGGTTCGAGCAACGAGGGATTGAGCTAAAAACTGAGGATGACGGAAGGATGTTTCCAATAACCGATAGCTCCCAGACCATAATCGACTGTTTTACCCAAGAATGCAAAAAACTGAATATTGAAATTCAGAAAGGTCATAGCCTTAAATCATTTAGAAGATCTGGCGAAGCCTGGACCATCGAGACGAATTCAGGAAGTTTTCAATCCAGGAAACTTATGCTTGCTACCGGAAGCAATTCAAAAGTATGGAACCTGCTTCAGAAAATGGGACATTCCATCGTGCCGGCAGTACCTTCCTTATTCACTTTCAACATAAAAGATTCCAGGATCAAGGATCTCGCTGGAATTGCTTCAAATGCCGAGGTAAAAATCCTGAGTGCCAACCTGGAAAGTTCCGGTCCATTATTGATCACCCACTGGGGTATGAGCGGACCGGCAATTTTAAAACTTTCAGCATGGGGAGCAAGGGAACTGAATGATCTGAACTACAAATTTAAAATCAGCGTGAACTGGTTACCGGGATATTCAGAAAACGAGATTCTGGAAGAACTCAAGGAAATTAAATTCTCGAATTCCAAACAGCAGGTAGCGAAAAGGGCACAATATGAACTCCCGAAAAGGCTATGGCAAAGCATAGTTTCGGCGTCAAAAATAAAACCAGACACTAAATGGGCAGACCTTAATAAAGATCAGTTAAAGGATCTAGCCAAGCAATTAACCATTGCTGAATTTAAGGTAGAAGGAAAAAGTACTTTTAAGGAGGAGTTTGTTACAGCTGGAGGAGTAGATCTAAAAGAGGTAAATTTTAAAACCTTTGAAAGCAAACTTCACAAAGACCTATATTTCGCCGGAGAGATCTTAAATATCGATGCCATCACCGGAGGTTTCAATTTTCAAAATGCGTGGACGGGTGGATTTTTAGCCGCAAAGGCTATGAGTTAAGCCTCCATATCTCGAAATTGAAAACGATTGCAAATAACACCCATACGGCATAAGGGATCAATAAATATGCAGCGGTGAGATTAACAATTTTATACCATTTTATAGTTAAGAGTATGACTATGAATAGTAATAAAAGATCTAATAATGCTATTAATGGACTTTTCAAGGCGAAAAACAAAAGGAACCAGAAGCCATTTAAAAAAAGTAGAAATCCAAAATGGTAAAGGGCAGTTTTCACCCATTTATGATAAAAGCCTTTACTCCAAACAATTCCCGTTGCAATTCCCATTAGGAAATACATCAGGATCCAGATAGAGCTGAATAGGTCTTCTTCAATATGAAACCAGGGTTTAACCAGCTCCGGATACCAGTCGGCAATACCGGAATGTGTAGCCACCGCTCCCATAAAACCGAATATGAGGCAGATCGCCACCGCGAAAGAACTCCTTATGATCAATTTACTAGTCATAATGGCCGGTTGAATTCACTAAAATAGGAATTTATTTGGATTGTTTAGGTCGGCATCAAACATAGAAAAGTTTAACTTTGGCAAAAATTTTCGAGGATGACCCAAAAGGATTTTATCCCTAATCAGGAGCCTAAAAATATTGAATCAGGTGAAGTCACCTGGCAGTCCCCCAGCAACATAGCATTAGTAAAGTATTGGGGTAAAAAGGAAAACCAGATTCCGGCAAACCCATCCATCAGTTTTACGTTGGATAATTGCCGAAGTACTACTACCCTGAAATATTCAAAAAAAGGATCGGCGGGTAGTGAATTTGAATTTGAATTTTATTTCGAAGGCCAGCCTAAAGATGATTTCAAACCGAAGATCCGGAAATTCTTTCAGCGAATTGAAGAATATTGTCCTTACCTAAAGGATTATAAATTCGAGATCCACAGTGAAAACTCTTTTCCGCATAGTAGTGGGATAGCTTCCTCTGCTAGCGGAATGAGTGCCCTCGCGCTTTGTATTATGGACCTGGAAAAAGAATTATTT
>CBDTXN010000062.1:0-14678 GCA_965364455.1 uncultured Flavobacteriaceae bacterium | reverse complement strand
GTTTCATCCTACAGTTGATATTCAAAGGAGTAATGAAAAACTGGTAGATCATATTACTGCATTTTCAGATGAAAAGGGAAATAGTGTTATTCTTCCCGGAGACCTTATTCACTGTGATTTCGGGATTACTTATCTCAATCTAAATACAGATTGCCAGCAAATGGCTTATGTACTTAAAGAGGATGAGGTGGAAGCTCCCGAATTTTTGAAGAATGCTTTTCAAAAGGGTAATCAGCTTCAGGATATTTTGACTTCCAATTTCGAAACCGGATTAAGCGGAAACGAGATCCTTAGGAAAAGTTTGGCTCAGGCGAAAGAGCAGGGCTTAAAACCATCGATCTACACGCATCCTTTGGGTCTTTACGGGCATTCTGCTGGACCAACCATTGGAATGTGGGATCAGCAAGGTGGAGTTCCCGGAACCGGAGATTATCCATTATATGAAGATACAGTATATGCCATCGAATTGAATACTGAAGTAGAAATTCCTGAATGGGACAAAAGTGTAAGGATCATGCTTGAGGAAGCTGGATTTTGGGGAGAGGAGGGTTTTAGGTATGTAAATAAAAGACAAAGAGATCTTATGCTAATTCCTGCGGAAAAAGCTGAAAACTAAAAAGAGCCAAGGCTTAATATCCCATTTTCATTATATAATCAGCGGAATGTTTTCCGGAACCATAAAAAATAAAGAAAATGGTGAATGCTAATACTACAAGTGCCAGAATTAAATTGGCTGCATTCATTACTCCTACAAAATTGATCAGGATCGCTCCAATTAAAATTGGTAACTGGGCGATCAAAGCCCACCTGGTAAGCAATCCGAACGCAATTAGGATTCCTCCTACGAGGTGTGCCGGTGCGACATAATGTACAACCAGCATGATTCCCCCAAAACCTTTTAGAGGTTCGATCAATTCAACCAGCGTCTCAGTTTGAGAAATAAAATTAATGCCTTTGATGAAGAAAAATACACCAAGAGCAACTCTCAATACATCCAGCCAGTAGTAAGTATGTGCATTGGCCCACTTATTAAGTGATTTTATACTTAACATAATGGATTAATTTATATTAAGTTACTAAAAATCAATAAAATATAAGCTTTTTCTAGGCTCTATTTAGAGGTTGCCACTAATTATTCCAATGAGAAAATCACAGCTTGATATGCCTGTAAGTTCAACAAATTCCCTTCTTTTTTAACTTCAGCCAGATTATTGATCAAAACATCACCTTTATTCAAGCCTTCTGGAAGATTCAATTGAACTTCATCCTCAGAAAAGTTGAGTAAGATCAACATTTTTTGATCCTCTAAAGATCTGGTGTAGGCATAAACTTTTTCATGATCGGGAAAGACCAATTCATAATCACCGTAAATAAGAACAGGATTGGTTTTTCTCAGTTCAACCATCTTCCTGAAATAATTTAATGGGCTGTTTGGGTCGTTTTCCTGAACTTCAACATTTATCTCTTTATAATTATCATTAACTGGTAACCAGGGAGTACCATCGGTAAATCCAGCATGTTCAGAAGTATTCCATTGCATAGGCGTACGGCCGTTATCCCTTGACATAAAATTTAAAGTGGCCATATATTCTTTAATATCTCCGCCTTCATTTAAAGTTTTTTCGTAGCCATTTTTGGCGACAATATCCTGGTATTGTTCAATACTGTCAAAATCGATATTGGTCATTCCCAGTTCATCACCGTAGTAGGTATATGGAGTTCCTCTCATACTCAGGATGAATGTATTCAGCATTTTCGAGGAGGCTTCCCTGAATTCTGGATCATCATTTCCGTATTTCGAGACCATTCTTGGTTGATCATGGTTTGCCAAATAAATGGATAACCAGCCTTCTTTAGCAAAAGCACTATCCCATTTAGAATAAACTTCTTTAAATTCTGAGAGCTTATAACCTTCAAGACTACTTCCAACATCCGCTCCCTCAAAGTGATAAGCCATTTGAAGTTCATTTCTGTCTGCATCTACGATCTTATGCGCATCTTCAAAATTACTTCCCGCACCTTCAGAAACGGCAAAAACGTCATATTTGCTTAGAACTTCTTTATTTAGCTCCTTTAGATATTTGTGCAGGTCAGGGCCCATTCCATAATATTTGATCACTTCTTTTTCGTAACCTTCCGGGAGAGCGGGAAAAGTAGTATCCTTGGAAACAAACTGGAAGGCATCCAACCTGAAACCATCCACTCCTTTATCTGCCCAGAATTTCATGATATCGTAGACTTCTTCTCTAACCTTCGGATTTTCCCAGTTGAGATCTGGTTGTTTCTTGGAAAAGTAATGCAGGTAATACGCATTGGTGATCGAATCGTATTTCCAGGCGTTCCCTTCTGGATCAAAAAGACTGTACCTGTAATTTGGCTTGCCTTTTTCAGCCGGCCACCAATGGTAATAATCCCGGTATGGATTATCTCTTGAAGATCTTGATTCCTGAAACCATCTGTGCTCATCGCTACTGTGGTTTACTACAACATCCATCACGAATTTGATGTCTCGCTTGTGCATTTCTTCCAGCATAAGATCAAAATCTTCCATGCTGCCAAACTCGTCCATTATCGCTCGGTAATTGCTTATGTCGTAACCATTATCGGCATTGGGAGAACTATAGATTGGGTTTAGCCAAACCATATTCACCCCAAGACTCTCGATATAATCCAGTTTTTCAATAATACCTTTAAGATCTCCAACTCCATCTCCATTTGTATCTTTAAAGCTTCGGGGATAGATCTGGTAGATCACCGCTTCTTTCCACCAGGTTCTTTGAGTTTCTGTAACAGGCTCTGCATCGTTCAACGATGTTTGTTTCTCATTCTTACAGGAAAATAAAATAAGAGAAAGTCAGAGAAGAAGAAAAGGTCTTTTCATTTAGAGTTTATTTTGTTGGATATCAGTCTCTAAAATAGAAAAGATTTACTTATTTCTGGTTATACTACTGTACTACTTCAGAATCTATATAGAATTCGAGATCATTTATTTTAAGTTCATCAAGTTCTTCACCTGTGCTGTAAGATTGCCATTCAGAAGTCGCATTGAATCTAATTTCCTCTTCGTCTATGATTACATCTACTGGCATTTTAAAACCAGGAACATCGGCTTTCCAGCGATATTGAATTTGATCATCTGCCTGTCTTAGTTGAAGTACAGGAAGGGATGCATGTCTTAAATACTGATCAAAAACCGGTGCCAGGTCCACCTTAGTCGCTTCATTAAAAAACGCTTCTGTATCCTTTGTTGTTATGGTTTGATGTTTAAAGGTCTGAGTATAATCCCTAAAAGTGTCCCACCATAACTCATCGTTATCATAAATGCTTCTTATCATGTTAAGCAGGTTTGATCCTTTATAATACATATCGCTGGAACCTTCAGCATTGACGCCGTAATCACCTATTATGCTGCTGGTATTTGATATATTCTGTCTTATACCTCTTATGTATTTTAGTGCATCTTCCTTACCCCAGCGACATTCCGTATAAATAGCTTCGGTATAACTTGTGAAACCTTCATGTATCCACATATCGGCAATATCTTTTGAAGTGATACTGTTTCCATACCATTCATGACCAGATTCATGGATAATAATAAAATCCCATTTTAGACCTATTCCTGTTCCCGATAGATCTCTGCCCAAATAACCTTTTAAATATTCGTTTCCATAAGCCACTGCGCTTTGGTGTTCCATTCCCAGGTATGGTGTTTCAACAAGTTTGAAACCATCTTCTACGAAGGGATATGGTCCCATTTTTTCGTAGAAACAAGCCATCATATCCTTTACTTCGGTAAAATGTTGCTTTGCCTTTTCCAGGTTATAGGGAAGTACAAAATAATCAAGATCAAGATCATTGAATTTGGCAGAAAAGTGCTCATAATTCCCAATATTGATCATAATATTATAATTATTGATCGGGTTAACTACTTTCCAGCTCCATTCGGTAAATCCATTTCCAAGATCCTTTTCAGCAATTAATCTTCCGTTGGAAACATTCATTAATCCGTTAGGGACCGCAATATCGATCTGCGCTTCTTCAGGTTCATCACTTTGATGGTCTTTATTAGGATACCACAAACTGGCACCTGTTCCCTGGACAGCAACTCCAACCCATGGATTTCCGTCATTGTCGGTTTCCCAAACAAAACCTCCATCCCACGGCGCATTATTAGCCACTACAGGATTACCGTGATAATAAAATTTAATAGAATCTAAACTTCCCTTTTTAAGTGCATTCTCGAATTCAACAAAAACCGCATTATATTTTCGTTCATATTTCAATGCTTCACCTCCATGTGTAATGGAGTCAACTTGCATGTTTTCGAATAGATCCAGTTGCATAACCGGCATATCATTTTCAACTTTAAAACTGATGGTATTAAAGCCTGAAATGAATTTTTTCTCAGGTTCTACCTTTAGCTTTAGATGATATTTCTGAACATCATAATTGGTTCTTTCCGGTCTTAAAGAACCTCTCAAAGTATCTGCTTCAGTATAATTCGAATGATTTGATCCTACTACCTGGGCGCTGGTTGACACTGCTATGAAAATAGCAACTATTGAAAATATTAAATTCCTCATTTCAAATTTTAAGTTTGAATAACTCCCATATTGAAATCTTTTTCAATAGGAGCGTGGTTAGCTGCTTCTATTCCCATAGAGATCCATTTCCTGGTATCTAATGGGTCTATTATTGCATCTGTCCAGATTCTTGCTGCAGCGTAGTAAGCTGATGTTTGCTCATCATATTTGGCCTTAAGCTTTTCGAAGACTTCTTTCTCTTTCTCTTCGTCAACTTTTTCACCTTTCTTTTCCATGGCGGCAGTCTCTATCTGAGCCAGTACCTTTGCAGCTTGGGTTCCTCCCATAACAGCAAGATGTGCACTTGGCCAGGCAGCAATTAACCTTGGGTCATATGCCTTTCCGCACATAGCATAATTTCCTGCTCCATAGGAATTACCAATGATTATCGTGAATTTTGGTACTACAGAATTACTTACGGCATTTACCATTTTGGCTCCATCCTTAATAATCCCACCATGTTCACTTTTACTTCCTACCATAAAACCGGTTACATCCTGAAGAAAAACCAAAGGAATTTTCTTCTGGTTGCAATTTGCAATAAAACGGGTTGCTTTATCTGCAGAATCTGAATAGATCACTCCGCCAAACTGCATTTCACCTTTCTTGGTTTTAACGATCTTACGCTGATTGGCAACAATACCAACGGCCCATCCATCTATCCGTGCATAACCAGTGATGATAGTTTGACCATATCCTTCTTTATATTCTTCAAATTCTGAATCATCTACCAATCTGTTTATGATCTTATGCATATCATATTGGTCGCTTCTTTTCTTAGGCAGAATTCCATAGATGTCTTCCGGGTTTTCTTTAGGCTTAGCAGGTTTTTTATGATTATAACCGGCTTTATCATAATCCCCGATCTTATCCATGATATTCTGGATTCTTGTTAAAGCATCCTTATCATCCTTTGCTTTGTAATCGGTAACTCCGCTAATTTCTGAATGAGTAGTGGCACCGCCTAAAGTTTCATTGTCAATAGATTCTCCTATGGCAGCCTTTACCAGGTAACTTCCGGCAAGAAAGATACTTCCTGTTTTTTCTACAATCAAAGCCTCGTCACTCATAATTGGCAAATAAGCACCTCCGGCAACACAACTTCCCATTACCGCAGCGATCTGGGTGATTCCCATACTGCTCATAACTGCATTGTTCCTAAATATTCTTCCGAAGTGTTCCTTGTCTGGGAAGATCTCGTCCTGCATAGGCAGGTAAACACCGGCGCTATCCACAAGATATATTATTGGCAACCTGTTTTCTATGGCGATTTCCTGTGCACGAAGATTCTTTTTTCCGGTTATAGGGAACCATGCACCTGCTTTTACGGTAGCATCATTAGCTACAACTATACATTGTTTTCCAGATACATAACCTATTTTTACGACCACACCTCCGCTAGGGCAGCCTCCATGCTCCTCGTACATTCCATCACCGGCAAAAGCACCTATCTCGATAGATTTTTCCTTATCATCTAATAGAAAGTCGATTCTTTCTCTTGCGGTCATTTTGCCTTTGGAGTGATGCTTCTCTATTCGTTTTTCTCCTCCTCCTAGTTTTATCTTGGCGAGCTTCTGTTTAAGGGTAGAAACCAGAAGCTTATTATGATCTTCATTTTTATTGAAGTTGATATCCATTTTATTGAGCTTTTTACAATAATTTGTTTACTTTAATATGATTAATTTTTAAATCAATCTCATTTCCGAGAAAATTTTAGGAATTTTCTTCTATAAATGACTTTGGCTAAAATACAAAATCACATTAATTCCGGGCTTTAAAGTGGAGTTAATAATTATTCGATAATCGTATAAAAACAGCATCTATGGCGATGAATAAAAATACCATTTTTGGATGGGCAGCTTTTTTGACCTTTATAGTAGGGGCTGCGTTGGTACTATTAGGTGTATTAAAATATAAGGAATATGCAATTGGCTTTTCTGTAACCGGTATAGGCTTCTTCTTTATTTCCTGGGTATTCAATGCTCTAAAAGGTAGAGTGTAATTTTATTTTTATGATTTCAGAAAATGCTACACGTGAACAGTTGGTAAGGCACCTTGAAGGTGGACTTGCTTATGTTTCCATAGATAGCTTTTTGGATGCCGTTCCCTTCGATCTTATTGGGGAAAGACCGCCAGGTTTACCGTATTCGTTTTATGAAATTTTCTATCATATTTCCTTTGCACAAAAAGATATCCTTGAATATTCGACTTCCGAAGATTATAAAAAAAGAAATTGGCCTGTAGATTACTGGCCAGATAAATCTGAACCCAATAACGAGGAGGATTGGGAAGATCTTAAATATCAGTATTTTGAAGATCGAAAACGACTAAAAGACTTTATTCTTGATGAAAAGAACGAGCTAACAAAGCCAGTCCTTAATTCTGAAGAACATAGTTTACTGCGAGAGATCTTCCTGGTGGTGGAACATACTGCATATCATACCGGCCAGTTGCTGATAATTCAAAGATTATTGGGTGTTTATGATAATTGAATTCTCTGAAAAATTCAGGATATTTGCAATCCTGAATATTAAGAAACTAAATTTTAAGATATATGTCAGACGATAAAAAAGTGATTTTTTCGATGTCTGGGGTTACCAAGACCTTTCCGAAGGCGAACACTCCGGTATTGAAAAATATATATTTAAGCTTCTTTTACGGAGCTAAGATTGGGATCCTTGGTTTAAATGGTTCCGGGAAATCTACATTACTGAACATTATTGCCGGGAAAGATCAGAACTTCCAGGGTGATGTGGTATTCTCTCCTAATTACAGTGTTGGTATGTTGGAGCAGGAGCCAGAATTGGATGAAGACAAGACGGTGCTAGAAGTAGTTAAGGAAGGTGTAGCTGAAACTGTAGCTGTTCTGGATGAATATAATAAGATCAACGATATGTTTGGTCTTCCGGAAGTGTATGAAGATGCAGATAAGATGCAGAAGCTTATGGATAAGCAGGCAGAACTTCAGGATAAGATCGATGCCAGCAATGCCTGGGAACTGGATACCAAACTGGACATCGCCATGGATGCCTTAAGGACACCAGATTCAGATAAAAAGATATCAGTGCTTTCAGGAGGAGAAAGAAGAAGAGTTGCATTATGCCGACTTTTACTTCAGGAACCAGATGTATTATTACTAGATGAGCCTACCAACCACCTTGATGCTGAATCTGTACACTGGCTGGAGCATCATTTACAACAATATAAAGGAACGGTGATCGCCGTAACTCACGACCGTTATTTCCTTGATAATGTTGCCGGATGGATCCTTGAATTGGATAGGGGAGAAGGAATTCCGTGGAAAGGAAATTATTCTTCATGGTTAGATCAAAAATCTAAAAGACTTGCCCAGGAGCAGAAGCAGGCCAGTAAGCGTCAGAAAACTTTGGAGCGAGAGCTTGAATGGTCAAGAATGAGTCCTAAAGGAAGACAAACAAAACAAAAAGCCCGTCTTAAGAATTATGATAAACTTCTTAGTCAGGATCAAAAACAAATGGACGAGAAGCTGGAGATCTATATTCCAAACGGACCTCGTTTAGGTACAAATGTGATCGAGGCTAATGGAGTAAGCAAAGCCTTTGGTGATAAATTGCTTTATGAAGATCTTAATTTCAAGCTTCCTCAGGCTGGTATTGTTGGGATTATAGGACCAAACGGTGCTGGTAAAACTACCATTTTCAAAATGATCATGGGAGAAGAGAAGCCAGATAAAGGAAGTTTTAGTGTTGGTGAAACTGCTCAGATCGCCTATGTGGATCAGAGTCACTCAAATATAGATCCAGATAAGACCATCTGGCAAAACTTTAGCGATGAACAGGAATTGATCATGATGGGAGGCCGTCAGGTTAACTCAAGAGCATATCTAAGCAGGTTCAACTTTAGTGGTAGCGAGCAGAATAAAAAGGTAAGCATGTTGTCTGGTGGTGAGAGAAACCGTTTGCATTTGGCTATGACTCTAAAAGAAGAAGGAAACGTTTTGCTTCTAGATGAGCCTACGAACGACCTTGATGTGAATACCTTAAGGGCACTTGAGGAAGGTCTGGATAACTTTGCCGGATGTGCGGTAGTGATTTCTCACGACCGTTGGTTCCTTGACAGGATCTGTACCCATATTCTTGCTTTTGAAGGAGACTCACAGGTTTATTTCTTTGAAGGAAGTTTCTCAGATTACGAAGAGAATAAAAAGAAACGTCTTGGCGGAGACATTATGCCGAAGCGTATTAAATATAAAAAACTGGTTCGATAAGGATCATTTTTGATATAAAAGAAAAGGAGTTGAACATTTTATTCAACTCCTTTTTATTTTTATATAAAGTATTAGGTTTTACTTCTTTTTCGGCATTGGTCCCCGTAGGTGGATGATAAGACCATCAAGGAAGTTCCTTAGAAACTGATCTCCACACTCCATGTATTTTTCGTGGTCTTCTCTTCTGAATATAGCTCCAAGTTCACTTTTAGAAACCTTGAAATCTACCAGCTCACAGATCTTTACGATATCGTCATTAGTCAATTTATGAGCTACTCTTAGCTTTTTGAAAATATCATTGTTTGTTAGTGCCATATTAATTTTCTGTCTGAAGGTTAAATTTTGCCGCTAAGTTAGTAGCAGTTTTTATATCATCTTCATTTTTGATGGAATCTTTTGCATCACGAAGAAGATTTTTGGCTTCGTACCTTAAATTTTCAGAATATGAATAATCATGGGATTGTTGTTTTTCAAGGTAATAGAACATCAATAATAATTTCTTTACCAGGATGATATCATGTTTACAATACGTACGGATGGTTGCCATTATATTATGCAGCAGATCCTTAAAACTAATAGTGTTGATCCTGATGTGGGCCTTTTCGTCTCTAATGATAACACTAGTATCTTTTTTTCTCATTCTTAAGGCGAGAAGTTCTGTTAGATAGTCTATGCCGTTAATAGCAGTTCCAGGATCATTGACTCCTGGGGACATCGCTTTTACAATAATCTCAGTGATCTGTTTAAATGCCAGCGTGTAGTTGTCTGCAACCAGTTCTTCCCTGGAAA
Source organism: uncultured Flavobacteriaceae bacterium (assembly GCA_965364455.1). Classification (GTDB taxonomy): domain Bacteria; phylum Bacteroidota; class Bacteroidia; order Flavobacteriales; family Flavobacteriaceae; genus Christiangramia. The sequence goes on along the minus strand of CBDTXN010000062.1, from coordinate 5,060 downwards.
AATTAAAGTTGGAAAGGATCTTCTTAATAGTATCTTCATCTAATTCCTTGCTTGCTCTAAAAAGTGGGATGCCATTTAATACAAATATCCCCTTTACCGGAAGTATATGTATTTGAATTTCCTGGTCTACGCATATGTCTGTAAGATTAGTGAAAGAAATATTTTGCAGGTATCCGCTTTTATTACTGTGGTATTCTTGCCAGTCCTCAGAAGAAGGAAATTCATCATTTTCATGCTCTTCATTGTCTATAAGCTTATCCAGTCTTTTTTTAGCAGTTTTATATATATTCTGGAGGATATTGCTGATCTGTATGCTTTGAGAGATATTATGAATAAAATAGATAAAAGAATAAAAACTCACTACCGTCTGTAAGATTCCTAAGAGAACAGCAAATCCGGGTAATTGATATTGATCTCCGGTTGGTTGAATAGCGAATAAAACAAAAATGCAATACAGGATTGTAAAAAGGTAAATTCCCAGGATTACCTGGTGTCTTTTATCGCTTATGAGACCTGGGAGTAATCTCGGGGAATAATTATTTGAAGCCTGGCTTAATAAAAGCATAACCATGGAGAAACTAAAGACCATCATGGAGATTAGCCCGGCAATCAGGGCACTTAAGATGGTCATGGCAGTATCACCATTATCTACAACCAGTACCGGTACATGATCAACTAAGTATCTGGAAATTCCCCTGTTCTCAAGGTATAAAATGAAAAACGCAAAATTGAATCCTAAAAATGCCAGTAGAGTAGGATAAAAGGCGATCCTGCTTTCTATCACATTAAAGAAAGAAATAAAGCGGTTTAGTAATTGTTTCATTCGGTTAGTTATTCATTTTTAAAGTTAAGGATTCTAAGGCTAGCAGGAATATTTTATTATTTTTTTAGCAAACAAGACAAAATGACATCTATAATTAGCCTAGAAGCGCCAAATAGACATGTTTTTTTAAATGGTATTTGAATTGCTATAGACTTTATGAATTCAAAATATATAATAACAACAAAAACATAAAGCTATGAGTCTTATTAAAACAAACGAAACAGGTTGGTTACCATCAGTTTTTGATGATATGTTTAAAACTGACTGGCTGGGCGGAACTACAAATGTTAACAGTATAGGAACAAGTATTCCTGCAGTAAACATTATGGAAACTGAAGATAGTTTCAATGTGGAAGTAGCCGCACCAGGGAAGGCCAAGGAAGATTTCAATATTGAACTGGATAATGATGTTCTAACGATCTCTTCTGAAGACAAAAAGGAAAATGAAACTACCGATAAAATTGGAAGGTTCACCAGGAAAGAATTTAGCTATAGCACTTTTAAACGTGCTTTCAGCCTACCAGATTCGGTAGATAGTGCTAAGATCTCTGCTACTTACAACAATGGAGTTTTGGAGATAGCCCTTCCTAAAAAAGAAGAAGCAAAAGTTCAGGCTAAAAGATTAATTGATATTTCATAACCTGAATAAATTTGATTAGTTAGTTAAGTGGAAAGAGCGCCTGTAATGGGCGCTTTTTTATTGATTCAAAAGGATCCATCTATTCCCGGCACTTTGAATGGTCATGACCTGTTGAGGTTTTATGCTAAGTACTTTTGAATTAGTACGTACATCAAAAAGATCGTCGCTACCTAGAAATACTAAAGACTTTTCAGAATTGCCTGGCCAGTTGATCAACCTGATTATTCTGCCTTTATTTGAAGCTGATGCGGGAATTATTATGCCTGAGATCTGGTTATTGATCCTTAAAGTTCCAATTTCATCTGTGATCACAAAATCTCCAGTGATACTGGTGGTAGAGGAATAATTTTCGAACCCGGCATTGGACCAGGAGACTTGTCCCGTAGAATTAGTCATCATAACCTGTCCTTCGGTTCCTCTTGAAGCGGGAAGAACGTATTCGGTTTCCGGGGTGTTTCCTATACCTACCCGCCCGGCGAAGTAGCCGGCATAAACATTACTATTGGAGTCTCCAATCGCAATACTGTATATACCATAAATATTTCCTACTCCCTGAATACTTCCTATTTCACTATAGATTCCGTAATTATTGCTTTTCGCTCCAAAAGTTCGTCCAACCCGGTTAAAGATGCCATAAATATCATTCGTACCAGTATTCTGGTAGGTTTCGTTGAAGATCCCATAATGGATCCCGATCCCAGCACCGCCAACATTCGATTTTATACCATATTTGTTTCCATTGGTCTGGCTGCGGTTATCGTTAACAATGCCATAGGTAGTAAGATTATCTGTAGCTGAATTGGCATTATCTACTTCAAGTGCTTTCTTCAGGGCGAGGTCTTTTCCTGTAGTAATTGCAATCTGCAAGCGGGAAGTGATCTGGTCTGTGCCAATGCCCATACTGGCGTCTCTATACATTGGTTCTGAAACATTATTTGGACTTTGGGATGTTCCCGGTTTGTAAAAGTTAGCTCCAACAGCTTCCGAGACTAATGATTTCCATTTTATTTCCTGAGCATGCCAGTAATAAAAACCAGGTATAAAAGTATTAACGCTTTTGTTTAAAAAAACGAGCATTCCATGTTGATCAATCCCTGGATTTACTACTGGAAATTTCTCGATCCTGGGAATTAAAATGCCGTCAAAGCTTGCCGGTTCTGCGCTGCTGGTAGCAGAGATGTCCAGTTGTGCCTTAGGATCTGAATTACCAATACCAACCTGAGATAATGCTGAAATATGTAAAATCAGCAACGAAAAAACAATAAAAAATTTCATAGACAAACGTATTTAGTTTGCCATTGCAATAAGACGTAAGTACTTTAGGATGAATTAAATATAAAATAAAATTTTAAGGTTTTACACTTTATTTTAATTCATTTCACTTATTTTTCCCTGCAAAATTTTTATCTCGTCACGTAAGCGCGCAGCAAGCATGAAATCCAGTTCTTTTGCCGCTGCTTCCATGGCTTTACGCTTCTCCCGTACTTTTTTCTCCATTTGAGGTTTCGTAAGATATTCTGCTTCTTCTTCAGCAGCTTTTAGGTCTGGACGTTTTTCATGATCGTAAATATCAAGTTTCTCCTTGATGAGAGCATTATTGTATTTTTTAACCAGGGCAGTAGGAGTTACATTATTCTCTTTGTTGTACTCCATCTGTTTATTACGACGGTACTCGGTCTGGTCGATCGTCTTTTGCATACTGTCTGTGACCTTATCTGCATAAAGGATCGCCTTTCCTTCAACATGTCTTGCAGCACGCCCAATAGTCTGGGTTAGTGATCTATTACTTCTAAGGAATCCTTCTTTATCGGCATCAATAATTGCAACTAAAGAAACCTCCGGCAGGTCAAGACCTTCACGAAGAAGGTTCACTCCCACAAGCACATCGAAAAGACCTTTTCTTAGATCCTGCATGATCTCCACCCTTTCCAAAGTATCTACATCAGAGTGGATATATCGACATCGGATATTGATCCTGGTTAAATATTTGGTAAGCTCTTCGGCCATGCGTTTGGTAAGGGTAGTTACCAGAATTCTTTCATCCTTTTCTACTCTCAGCTGGATCTCTTCGATCAGGTCGTCGATCTGATTTAAACTTGGACGCACCTCGATTACGGGATCTAAAAGACCTGTAGGTCTAATTACCTGTTCTACATAGATTCCTTCACTTTTCTGAAGTTCATAGTCGGCGGGAGTAGCACTCACATAAATAACCTGATTTTGAAGAGCTTCAAACTCCTCGAATTTTAAAGGTCTGTTATCCATGGCGGCAGGTAACCTGAAACCATAGTCTACGAGGTTCTCCTTTCTTGAGCGGTCACCGCCGAACATGGCGTGAACCTGGGGAATGGTAACATGAGATTCATCTACGACCATTAAATAATCTTCTGGGAAATAATCCAGTAAACAGAAAGGTCTTGTACCCGGTTTTCTACCATCCAGGTATCTGGAATAGTTCTCAATTCCTGAGCAATATCCAAGCTCCCTGATCATTTCCAGGTCAAAATTAGTTCTTTCGTCAAGTCTTTTCGCTTCAAGGGTTTTTCCAATATCCTGAAAATAGCTCACCTGCTTTACGAGATCATCCTGAATTTCATGAATCGCATTCTGAAGAACATCAGGGGAGGTCACGAACATATTCGCCGGATAAATATTTAACCGGTCATATTTTTCAATGATATCGTTCGTGCCGGGATCAAATGCTTCGATCTCCTCGATCTCATCTCCAAAAAAGTGAATTCTAAAGGCATTATCGGCATAACTTGGGAAAACATCAACCGTGTCACCTTTGATCCGGAAATTACCATGATTGAATTCTGCTTCTGTTCTGGAATATAGACTTTGTACAAGCCTGTGCAGGAATTTGGTCCTGGAGATCTCCATATCTCTCTCGATGGACACCACATTTTTTCTGAATTCAACAGGGTTACCAATACCATATAAACAGGAAACCGAAGCAACCACGATAACGTCCCTTCTTCCACTCAAAAGAGAAGAGGTTGTGCTTAATCTTAATTTTTCGATCTCTTCATTAATGGAAAGATCCTTTTCGATATAAGTTCCTGAGGAGGGAATAAAAGCTTCAGGTTGATAATAATCATAATAACTAACGAAATATTCAACGGCATTCTCTGGAAAAAACTCCTTGAATTCTGAATATAACTGGGCTGCTAATGTCTTATTATGGGCTAGTACAAGGGTCGGTTTTTGAACCTCTTCAATAACATTGGCTACGGTAAAGGTCTTACCAGAACCTGTAACCCCCAGTAAAGTTTGATATTGTTCGTTCTTGTCTATTCCGGAAACCAGTTGCTTTATAGCATTCGGCTGATCTCCTGTAGGTTTATAATCTGATTGGATATTGAACTTCATTCAGCAGGTTTTCTTTTTTCATCTGAAAAAATTGATCAGATGCGCCCTTAGAAATACTTTTTCTTTAGATCCCCAGTGGCTCATTTCATAGCCCCACGAAATTAAACAATTATCCCGCTTTAATCAATTTTTTAATATTCATCTAACAAGTGAAAAATGCCCTTTCAATTCCTGTCCATTCTCAAGTCTAACCCAAAACCAGTAATCGTCGGCAGGCATAGATTT
>CBDTXN010000061.1:0-14713 GCA_965364455.1 uncultured Flavobacteriaceae bacterium | reverse complement strand
TTTATCTTCGAGAGTCTTTGCGATCGCAGCAACAGTAGAAGCTTTTTGACCGACAGCTACATATATACAATATACCGGTTCACCGGCATCGTAAAATTCTTTCTGGTTAAGAATGGTATCGATACAAACAGTAGTTTTACCAGTCTGACGGTCACCAATTACCAACTCACGTTGTCCTCTTCCTACAGGAACCATCGCATCGATAGATTTAATACCTGTTTGAAGCGGCTCGGTTACCGGCTGACGATAGATTACCCCAGGAGCCTTACGCTCTAGTGGCATTTGGTATGTCTCACCTTCAATTGCACCTTTTCCATCGATTGGAGCACCTAAAGTATCAACCACACGACCAACAATTCCTTCACCTACGTTGATAGAAGCAATACGCTGAGTTCTTTTTACAGTAGAACCTTCTTTAATTTCCTTTACAGGACCTAAAAGTACTACCCCAATATTGTCTTCTTCAAGGTTAAGAACGATCCCTTCAAGGCCGCTATCGAATTGAACCAATTCCCCGTACTGGGCATTAGCCAGTCCATAAACGTTAGCAATACCGTCACCTACGGTTAGAACGGTACCTACTTCGTCTAGAGAGGCCTTGGATTCAAAACCTGATAATTGTTGTTTTAATATTGCTGATACTTCAGCAGGATTTACTTCTGCCATAATTATTCAAGATAAAATGGAACGCCAAAGGCGTGCCGGTTTTAATTAAATTTTTGAAACGTAAGTGTTGTCTTTTAATTCTCTTTCAAGTCTTGTAAGGTTACGGGATACACTTGCATCATATTGCAAATCCCCTACTCTTAAAACAAAACCACCGATGATGCTTTCATCAACGATGCTTTTAAGACTGGCTTCTGAACCTGTTAATTCCTTTACCTTGGCAAGGATCACAGCCTCAAGTTCTTTATCTAAAGGTATGGCAGTGGTAACAACCGCCTGCCCTACATTATTCATTTCATTAAACTGAATAATATATTGTCTGGCTACTATGTGAAGAATATTAATTCTACCATTTTCCAACAATATATTAAGAGCACCTATGGTAACAGCATTAAGATCCTTGAAAATTTCAAGTAAGGCACTTTTCTTAATACTATCTTTTACAACAGGACTGGTAAGCATATTTTCAAGGTCGGGACTGTTTAAAACAGTCTTGGAAATTGAATGCATATCCTTATTTACAGCTTCCGCTGATTTCTTATCCTTTGCAAGAGAAAGGATCGCCTTTGCATAACGTTGTGCGGCTCTAATTCCCCTCATATCTTAATTTAGCTTAGCATCACCAATCATCTTTTCGATCATTTGGTGTTGTTCATTTTTGCTTGAAAGTTCTTTACGAACTATTTTTTCAGCGATCTCCACTGAAAGCTCAGCTACATGATTCTTAAGTTCAGCCATTGCAGATTGCTTTTCAAGCTCAATGCTTCTCTTAGCGTCTGCAACGATCTTATCAGCTTTTACTTTTGCTTCTTCTGAAGCATCTGTAATCACCTTTTCTTTTAACTCACGGGCTTCCTTAAGAATCGCATCTCTTTCTGCACGAGCTTCTTTCATTAGTTGCTCGTTATCAGATTTAAGATTCTGCATTTCCTTACGCGCATTCTCAGCTGAAGCCAACGCATCATTAATAGACTGTTCCCTGTTTCTTACTGAATTAAGAATAGGTTTCCAGGCGAATTTCGCCATAAGGAAAAGCAGTACTAAAAAGACAATTGTTTGCCAGAAGAACAAGCCAATTTCGGGAGTTATTAAATCCATAGTTTTAAATAATAATAGTTAGAAACATCATTTAAAGAAGTCCTTTCGCAACCAACCGTTGCGAAAGGGACTCTTTGAAATTAATTATCTTAATACACCTAGTAAAGAGGCAACCACTCCAAAAAGAGCAACACCTTCTACAAGTGCAGCAGCAATAATCATAGCTGTCTGGATTTTTCCAGAAGCTTCTGGCTGACGTGCGATAGCGTCCATGGCAGAACCACCGATTTTACCTACACCTACTCCGGCTCCAAGAACCGCTAGTCCAGCTCCTAAAGCTGCAAGACCTACATACAATAATTCCATAGTTGAAAAAATTAAAAATTAAAATTAATGATGTTCATGTTCCTCAACTGCCATCCCGATAAACAGGGCCGACAGAATCGTAAAAATAAACGCTTGAAGGAATGCTACTAACAATTCCAATACTGTTATAAATAAGGCAAACGGAACCGAAACTCCGGCAATACCTGCATTTTCTAATATAAATATCAACCCGATCAAACTCAGGATGATAATGTGACCTGCAGTGATGTTCGCAAATAAACGAATCATAAGTGCTGCTGGCTTAATAAGCAATCCAAGTCCTTCCACAACCGCAAGAATTGGCTTTACCCATGTTGGGATTCCCGGCATCCAAAAGGTATGCTTATAGAAATCTTTATTTCCGTTAAAGATCATGATCAACATCGTGAAAAGACCTAATGAAACGGTAACTGCTATATTTCCTGTTACGTTAGCCGCTCCAGGTAAAAGTCCCATTAAGTTCGTGATCCAGATAAAGAAGAACACAGTTAACAGGAAAGGCATGAATTTCATATACTTCTTTTCCCCGATCTGAGGAATCGCTATATCATCTCTTACAAATAGAACCAATGTTTCAAGTACATTATTGAAACCTTTAGGTGCATGTTCGTTCTTTTTATGATGCCTGGCCAGTCCAACTGAAAAGAAAAGGATCATTAGTATAACTGTTAAGAACATTGCAGCTACGTTCTTGGTAATAGAAAGATCCCAGGGCTTGCTGGCATTCACTGGATGATGCTCTGCATCAAACTCAACTGCGTCAGCTCCTGCATCCAGCTTATAGATATCTTCATGTAGATTGACGAAGCGCATTCCATCTTTCTCAACAACATGATGTCCTTCTGTATCATGATGAAATTCGCTGGACATAAAGGTTACCAGGCCATTATCAGTATAAAGGATAACAGGCAAAGGAAGGGTGACAGAACTATCACCTTCACCGAAAAAATGCCAGCCGTGAGAATCACCAATATGGTGCATGATCATCTCGGTCGCGTTAAACTTTTCTTCAGCCTCCTGAAGCGACGTTTCCTCCTGCTCATGCTCCTGAGCAAAGGAAGAAAATGGTATAAGGGCAAATGCTAATGCAAAGTACAAGCTAATCACTAAAGATTTCCGTGCTGTCATAGTACCTGTTCTACTTAAAAAAATTATGGGCTCTAAATTTCCGTGCAAAGGTATACTTTTAATTTTTATCTGAAAGTACACCTGATAATTTTTTAGGTGTTTCGGGAATTTTAACGATTTTACTGAAATACAGATAGTTATTTAGTATTGATCAGTCTCACTGCGTAAATAGTTTCAAAAATCAGAAACAAAAAATAGGGGATAAAGAAGGCTATAATACTTTGAAACGGATTCGCTACATCATTCAGCATCAATGGTAATAGGAAAAGTACCGCTGCCAACATCTTTAAAAGGCTGCAGGCCATAAAGGCAAATCCCGTCTTGTCACTAAAGGACCTATAGACAAAAACAAGAAATAAATAGATCAGGAAAGTGGCTATTACATGAAAGCTATATATAGCCAGGGTAGAATAATAAAGATCCAGTTTAAAAACATATTTGATGAGCCCAAACTGGACCACAAATAAGAACAGGGAAAATGGAATGAAAGATTTAAGAAAAGGAGTAAGTTTTGTCTGCATTTATTCGTCTTCATTCAAATCTTTAACCGCACGATAAACCTGGTATAGAGCTATAAAAACCCCTAAAAGTGATAAGGAAATCGTATATGCCGAATATTTATTAGGAAATTGCTCGTCTAGCCAAATACCTGCAAATACACCAACTGCGATAATAATGCCCATTTGAAAGGCAATATTAACGAAGCCAAGATATTTATTACGCTGATCTTTTTTCATTTTCTTTACTCAGAGGTTTTACCCCTCCATTCATTTCACAGGTAGCATTGAAGACAGCACCCGGTTCTACAGCCAGTTTTCCTGCAATCACTTCACCTTCAATATTAGCGGGACTTCTTAAGGTCAAAACATCTTTTACTATAAGCTTTCCTTTGAAGTTACCCTCAATATCTGCATTATCGCACTCCAGGGTTCCATTGATCAAACCACCTTTACTTATCACCACCTTTCCGGGAGTTTTGAGAGTTCCTTCCAGGGTTCCTTCAATTCTGAAACATCCTTTTCCGGAAATTTCGCCAGCTATTAAAGTTCCCGCTGCTATACGGTTTTGTTCATTTTGGTTGGATTCAGACTTCGTTTTTTTTGGCTCAGAGAACATAATTGCAGGGTTTTAGAAATTGTCCAGATAACTTCTTAAAGTTTTCTTAATTTGTACAATTCTATAATTTTCTGCAGACATAACAAAAGCTTCTCTAGCAATTTTATAATTTTTATTTTCCCGCAATAACTCCTGAAAGCCAAGAGATCGCGATCTATCCGATATTCCATGAACTACAACAAAAGTCTGTTCATCGTCATAAACATCAACAGATACGGATATTTTATTGTAGTCCATTTCTGACAAAGCTTTTTCTATGGTTTGTTTCAATTCTCCTGCTTTTGCATCCGCAGGATTTTGAATAGGATATATCAGTTTATAGCTGGTTTGTAAACTATCATTTTGGAATTCCAGATTTTTCAGATCAGGAATTGTGGTATTCAAAATCTCCTGGGCCTTTCGTCCTTCTTCAGATTGTGGATAAGTTACCGCCACATAATTCAGTGCTTGTTCATAAGCATCAACACCCATTAATCTGGCTGCCGCTCGTGCCTTTAAGAGTTCAAATTTCGGAACGATTGGATCACCGGTAAAAGTGGAAACATAATCGTTTGCCTGATCTATAACTTCCTGAAAATCCTGATCTTCATATTTTCTAAACAGCGCATTATATAATTTCTCGGGACTATTATCATCTGCCTTTAAACTGGCCGGGTTCCTTATAAATGCGGCATATCTCGAATCTGAATAGTTGGCAAGAATATCATTTTTCATAGCCTCTTGTGCGGCAAGATTTCCCTGTGCGCCATAGATATTATAAAGATTATACTTTGCCGGAAGTATTAATCGCTCCTGAGGCTCGTTTTGCAGAAGGAATTCAAGCCTTTCAACCGCCAGGCCATATTCACGGTAATTTTCATTATAAATAACTCCTAATTGGAAATAAGCCAGGTTTCTTTGTGTGGCAAGACTATCCAGAACACTTTGTTCACCAGGAATTTGACTAACATAGGTCATTGGGTCATAAAGAGGATCGTTATCCAGATTAATATCCATTAAAGTTTCCTGTGCATTCACCGAGCTTTGATTCAAGGCAGTAGACCCCCATCTCCAGTTATCTGCAAGCTCCCGGCTTCCCCAAACGCGAAGAAACTCCTGCGCACCTCTGGATACCCTTAAAGGATTATAGAAATAAAAAGTATTTCCTTCCCCGGCCGGAGGCACATTCGCTCCGGGAAAATTATTCTGTGGTCCAATACTAGCCGTATAAACCGGGAGTTCCCCTGCTTCCATATCCTGAAGGGCCTTAGCTTTTAAGCCTTCAGTATATTTTTTAAAATAGGCCAGTCTTTCGTCTTCAGAAAGTCCAGCCAGCCTGAGAATACTATCTGTTTCCTCGGCGACCTTTTCATATTTGATAACATCGTCAAGGTTGGTTCTTTTCTTTTTTATGGTACGGTATTCCAAAAGCTGTGGTGACATGAAAGTAAGTGTACTATCATAGTATTTACCGGCATCCTGGTAATTTGCCCTGTCAAAATCTATATTGGCAAGTATTTCGTAATTGATGGATTTTAGATAAACATCACTGGATGGCGACCTCAGCGATTTATTATAATATTCGAGGGCAAGTTCGGTTGAATCCAACCTGTTATAATATTCTCCCAGCTGAAAATAGATCTTATCAAGATATGGCCTGTTTTCCCTGTCTTCCTCTAATTCGGTTAACAGATCCAATAAATACTGGTTATTGCCTGAGTTAAAGTCAAAATTCCTGGCCTTCTGAACGTAGGCGTTCACATAATAGATTCTGGGAGACTTTCGATGAAGCTCGATGACCTGATCAAAATCGGCATTAGCAGTAGCCGTATCTCCTAAACGATTATGCAACTGCCCCAGGATGTAAAAATAACGGCCTTTTTCCGCATTTAAATCGGTAAAATCGGCGGCGTTATACAATGGAGCCACCGCAGAATCGATCTGATTAAGATTAATATATGCCTGGGCAAGACTGGCGTTTGCATCTGCAAGGTCCTGATCTTTTAACCTGTCTGAATCAAGGATCTTTTTCAGATTTTTGATGGCAAGCTTTTCGTTACCTATCCTGATATTGGTCTTTTCCCTCCAGATACGCGCATGGTTAATATTATCGCTCGCCGGATATCTATATAGAATATAATTGAATGCGTCTAAAGCAGGAATAAAACGCTGATCGAAATATCTTGATTTTCCTAATAACAGGTAAGCTTCATCTATTTGCGGGTTTCTCTCCTTCCCGGAAATTTGCATGGAATGTTTCTGAATGGCCTTTACTGCTTTCTCCTCTGCCCTTCCAAAATTTTGATTACGAACGCTATCTGGCAAAAGGATCTTATCATCTACGTCAAGCCTTTCGATGGGTAGAATATCCCAGTAATTATCAGCGTAATTCTGGTTGATCTCTTCCCTTCCCTGATCGAATGCGAGCTGCCCGTTGTAAAGCGTATTATACTCGGCAGTTACCGCGTGGTAATTCCTGTTGATAAAAGTGTCTTTCTTCCTGGAGCAGCTAAAAATTGCCGCAGAAATTAATAGAAAAAGATTAAAACGGGTAAACGTATTCAAAATGAACCTTTTGTGGTATCATGAATAACTTTGATACAGCTGATTTAGTATGTAAAAGTAAACTTCTTTTTCTAAACTCCAATAGGTTGTTAAACCTAGCCTTCAGCGATCTCTGCAGAGAAAAATTCTTCCAGTTCGTTCAGTGTAGCTTCAGAAGTTTCCATATCCCTTACAATCACACCTTTATCCAAAACAACGATACGTTCACAAACCTCGGTAACGTGACTAAGGTCATGGCTGGATATTAGAACGGTAGTTCCTGAAATTTGAGAAAGTTCCTTCAAAAGTTTTTTGAGCCTTATCTGGGTAGAAGGATCCAGGTTTGCAAATGGTTCATCAAGAATAACAACTTCAGGATCGCCGATTAAAGCCGCCACAATGCCAACTTTCTTCTGATTTCCTTTGGATAGGTCTCTTAGATATTTTTTCCTTCCGATGATCTCACCATTGAAAAAATCTTCAAATTGAGTCAGAAAAGTATCGATATCGGCCCGGTTCCTGTTTCTGAGGTCACCAATAAAATAGAAATATTCTTCCGGAGTCAAATATCCTATCAGAAAACTTTCATCGATAAAGGAGGAAGTAAATGGCTTCCAGTCTTCACTCTCACTTACAGTGATATCCTTATTAAAAATGTTTCCGGTAGTTGGCTGAATAAGATCCAGCAATAGACTGAAAAAGGTAGTTTTACCTGCTCCATTATTACCTACGAGACCAAAATTCTGACCTGAAGGAATTTCAAGGTGTTCTATATCCAGAACTTTGGTACCGTTATATAATTTTGAAAGATTGGTAGCTGTAATCATTTTTTCTAGTTTTTAATCTCCTTTTTGTTTAAAACCCTGTATCATCACGTATTTTCTACTGCGATATCTCTGGGCAAGGAATGAAAGTAAGTTTGGTCTTAAAATAAGACCTAAAATTCCTAAAAATGCCAGGAAACCAACTGCTATTTCATAATTAATTAACTTGTTGATTATCCAGAAAAATAAAATAGGCATTAATAACAATGGAAGTCCAACCAGCCATTGTGAGGCTCCGGTTCCCTGGTAATTCATAAACGGACTTTTATCCAGGTCTATAGCCTTCTTATTAAAAGAACCAGCAAATATTAATAATGGTGCATTAACACCCATATTATAGAGAGCGCAAGCCAGGTTAAGTACTAGAATATCCCAGCCAAAATAAACATAAGGCGTAGACAGGATGAATAACACCACTACGCTAAATGTTATAAGTCCGATTTTAGAAGCAAGGTACTGCCTCATCGGTATATTCTGAGCCATCATCATTTGATAATAAGAAGAATCCCAGGAAGGCACGAACTGGCCAAAATTGATCATGAATATTCCCGTTATAAATATCCCTACAAATACAAAGAAAGCCGGCATATCCTGATAGGTGTCATTTGGATAAAATAGTAATCCATACCCGAGAAGGATAAGCGACATATAAATAGTAGTTTTTGGTCTTTTATTTCTCCAGATAAGTTTAATATCCTGCTGAAGAAAAGGTGCAATACTTCCAAATTTCTTAGTCCATCCAAATTCCTTGGTATTTACCTCTTTACTTTTACCCTTAAGACCTGAATCCAGGTAGAACTTTCCTATTAAATTGAAATAGTTCCATTGATATAACAAGACCAGGATGATAATTGGAAATATGGCCAGGTATGGATTCTGTACCAGGTAGTTCAATAACTCTCCAAAATAGTAGGTGATCTCGAAAATTTTAAGGTAATCTAAAAGCGCAAGGGCAACACCTATAATAACTACCGGAATTAATGCTTTCAGATTTTCAGTAAAACGTTTCTTAATGATAAAGTTCAGGAAGTTTATGCAAAGGGTCGTAGCGTACATGGCCACGATCCAACCCACCATACTACCTGCAGAATAACCTTCCTTAACTATGCAGAACAATCCAAAAGGAATAATTAGCAATAGCGGAAGAAAATTATAAAAGGAAAAAAGGGATTTTATAAGCACAAAATTCACCACCTTTTTCCTAAGGATAGGAAGACTCATTAAAGGCTTAATATCCATTACCGGCAGTGTTTGCAGCATAAACCGGAAAATAAGCTCAAAAATAAAGTAGGCCAGGGCGAAGCCATTTACCACTTTTAATGGATCCCTTTCAGGATAAAGTTCTTTTAGCAGTGGGAAAAGGGCAACTCCTAAAAAAAGGAACATTGCCGAAAAGTATAAGGCCAAAAATGCCATCAGGATCTTAAGACCTAAACTTTTACCAAAACTGGCAGATCTTAAGAAGGATTTCAACTCCAACCAGAGGAACTTTTTGAACATATCTAAAGGTATTTATTCAATTGGTGTCTAAATTTAAACTTTTGTTACATTTCTAAAACCGACATACTTTGTATTTTTGCGCACAAATAAAAAATAATGAGCAATTTTTATCCGCTAAAAATAAAGGAAGTAATTCGCGAAACGTCACAAGCGGTGAGTTTATCTTTTGAAATCCCGGAAAACCTTAAGAAGGAATTCAACTACTCGGCCGGACAGTATATTACAATTAAGACTGAGGCTGATGGAGAAGAATTAAGAAGGGCATATTCACTTTGCTCGGCTCCAAATTCTGGTGAATTCAAGGTAACGGTTAAGGAAGTAGAAGGCGGTCGTTTCTCTGTAATTGCAAATAATAAACTGGTTGCGGGAGATATCCTGGAAGTTCATCCTCCAGAAGGTAAATTTATTTTTCAACCAGGTTCAGAAATAAAAAATTATGCGGCTTTCGCAGCAGGAAGTGGAATTACCCCTGTACTGTCAATAATTAAAACGGTTCTTAGAGACGAACCTCACAGTAAGTTTGTGCTTACCTATGGGAATAAATCTGTAGACGATACTATTTTCTTTAAAGAACTGCTGGAATTACAGGCAGAATTTCCTCACCGCCTTTTTGTAGAATTTATTTACAGCAGAACAAGGGAAGACAATGCTCATTTTGGCCGGATCGAAACCAGTACAGTAAATTATATAGTAAAGAATAAGTTCAAGGATAATCCTTTCGATAAGTTCTATTTATGTGGACCGGAAGAGATGATAAATCAGGTATCTGAAGTTTTACTTTCCAACGGAGTACAGAAAGATCAGATCCTGTTCGAACTATTCACCTCAACAGATGAAGAAAAAGAAATTGAAGGAGATACAGATGGAGCTACTGCGGTTACGATCCTTGTAGATGACGAGGAATTCTCTTTTTCTATGGACCGGAAACAAGTTGTTTTAGATGTTGCTCTGGAACAGGATATTGATGTTCCTTATTCCTGCCAGGGTGGTATTTGTAGTAGTTGTATGGCCAGGATCACTGAAGGAAAGGCTGAAATGAGCAAAAATCAGATCCTAACCGATGATGAGATCGAAGAAGGATTTATTTTAACCTGCCAGGCACATCCTACCACTCCTACCTTGAAAGTGGACTTTGATGACGTTTAATTTTTAAAGATTCTCTAGTACTTTCTGAATAATTTTTTTCGGGGGAATGCTACGCATAACATCTTCGTAGCCCTCCGGAACTTTGTTTCCATAAACCGAAGTTGGGATCTTGGGGTATTTGTCAAGGTCTGGAAGTATACAATTTTCCAAAGGCTGATTAAAGGCTTTAAATCCGGCGTACGGATGGGTCACACCCCAAATGCTTATTACCGGTACTCCGAAGATGGCGGCCAAATGTGCATTCCCACTGTCCATAGAAAGCATTCCGTCAAGGTTGGAGATCAAGCTTAA
The DNA here is from genome assembly GCA_965364455.1 of uncultured Flavobacteriaceae bacterium. Lineage (GTDB taxonomy): Bacteria > Bacteroidota > Bacteroidia > Flavobacteriales > Flavobacteriaceae > Christiangramia. Next base: position 4,115 of record CBDTXN010000061.1, on the reverse strand, counting down.
TTCTTCAGAAAACCTAAGCTTCCCAACCACACTTACGCAATTTTCGTACTTACTTTCCCATTCTTCCAGCTGTTCCTTTTCTGAATCTCCTCCACCAAACATGATAAGCTTTATATTTCCTTTACTGGAAAGTTCAGCTAATACCTCTTCCATAAGGTCCTTTGGATAACATTTAGAGTCATGCTGGGCAAATGGCGCCACACCAAGCCATTTCTGAGACTGCTTTCCTACAACCTCATAGATCTTTGGTAATAATTCCCTTCTGGGTGGTGGAGTATATTCTGAAAGGTCTATAGGGTAACCCAGTTCTTCAAAAACATCGGCATATCGCTGGTGCGTAGATTTAAGCTGTCTGAATTCCTTATTATTCTCCCTGGTTAGCCTTTTCTTTTGTGCGCGACCTTTATCTATTTGTTTAAAAGAAATTCCGTAGAAATAGAAAAGAGACTTTAAAACATTCGTCCTAAGCACATCATGCAGGTCTGCCACCGCGTCTATCTCCTCTTCGCGCAATTCCCTGGCAAGAGTTCCCAGGCCTAGAACCCCGTCATGAACACCTTTAAGGTCGGCTTCATAGATCCTTACATTAGGTAAATGACTAAAGAGAGGCGCAAAGAAATGCCGCGTAAGAACAGTAATGGTGAGTCCCGGATATTTTTTCACCAAGACGCTCAACACCGGGACGATCATCGCGATATCACCCATTGCAGAAAAGCGAATCACTAAAATATGCTGTCTTTTTCCCTTGTTTTCAGCCAAAGAATCGCCGGAAATGTTCATAATTACTTATTACCTCGAAGAACAGGATTTAACTCATCATCATTATACATCTTCATTTGCTTATAAACCTTCATATACTTCTCGCCTTTAGCGATATCTTCAAGCAACTGATTAATGGCTGTAGAAAGATCTACCCTCTGTTCTAATAGGACATCCAGTTTAGCCTTACATTTCATTTGATGCTCCTGTGAAGCATCTTTACGATTGGCTTCTTCCGCCATATGGTAAATTTTCAGGGCAAGAATAGACAACCTGTCTATAGCCCAGGCCGGACTTTCAGAGTTAATAGTAGCATCTGTATTAGGCTGAACATCCTTATACTTTTCAAGAAAATAGCTATCGATATATTCTACGGTATCTGTACGATCCTGATTGGAAGCATCTATTTTTCTCTTCAATTCAAGAGCAGCGACAGGATCTATATTCTGGTCCCTGATGATATCTTCATAATGCCATTGTACCGTATCTATCCAGCACTTTCTGTAAAGTAAATGTTCTATCAGGTTCTTTTCAGCGGAATAGGGGTTTTTAAACTCCTGGTCCACACTATCAATTTCATGGTATTTTTCGATGACTTCTCTAAAAATCGTATTCGCTTTATCTGAAAACATATGCTATAATTTCTTGAAATAATTAAGAGGCTTTTTACTTAATGAAAAAGCCATTGCAAAGATATTATTTTTAAAAAGAGTAGACCGCCTGAAGCCTTTAAACATTAGTTACTACACGAAAAAAGCTACGATAAAGGGGGTTAGAACCAGAGTGAACAGAATGATCTCTTTAAAGATCTTATCCTTCTTACTGTCAAAATAGTTTGAAGCAATGATACTAAGAGGAACAAAAAAGAAGATGAGTTCACTGCCGTTCTTAGTTGGTGAAAATATGGCCACAGCAGCAGAAATAGCAAGGCTGAATAAGATCATACTCAACACCGGCCTTCTGGTAATACTTGCCTTCTGTATGGCCGCAAAATATTGAAATAAGGTCCAGATAAGCAATGCCAGAAAAATACTTAAAGGTATGAGCATTTTAAGATCTCCGTATTTTGAAAAATCGAAATTACTGGCCTGGAACCAGTCTGAAAATGTATAAAGCTGGTCGTAGGCAATAAGATGAAAACTAATGGTCAGCATAAAAACCGCAAAAAATCCAACTATCGGAATTAGCCAATTCTTAAAAGCAGAGGAAAAATTAAGAATGGCGAAAAACACCAGTAACAGGAATAATACCGACCAGAAATCATATAGAGTTGCGATACAGATCCAGAAAGTCGCATCGAAGATCTTCTTTTTTACAGCAATATGAGACTTCAGGCTTATGATCCTTCTTAACCCAAAAAGAACACAAAGGTTAGCTATAATGACCGATTCATTTCGCAAAAGGCTAAAAAAGGAGATGCAGAATAAGGCAAATAACAAGGTTTTATATGCACTTCGCTTAGTGAGTTCGTTCTTTTTCGCAATGAAATTCAGCACTAGAAGACTAAGCACCAATAGCAGTAGAACCCCAAGTTTTTCAAAGAATTCCAACCAGTCAAAACCATCAACCCAGCTAGTGAAATTCACTCCTATATAGAAAATACTCATCAGTAGAATGATGAGTAGTAGGTTTATGGGTTTGGATTTGCTAAAAAAGCTTGTTAGCATTAGGGTTTTTTATATTTTTGTAGTCACAAACAAATTTCAGACAATGAAAGATTTTTTTGAGGGAATACAGTGGGTTTTTGAAAATATACTTTTTTATCCTTTAGATGCTTTAAGAGCATTAGAACTGGATTCATGGTTTCTTGCTAACATACTTAACTGGGTATTCATGATCATTGGATTTATTGCTTTCCTTTACTGGATGAAGCAATTGAAAATTTTCAATGACAGAAATGAAGAGAAAAGAGAATCTACTTCTCACTCTTTCCTAGGATAAGTCAAAACCTATATCTTTTCTAAAATACATCTTATCAAATTGCAGTTTTTCTGCACTTTGGTAAGATTTTTTTAGTGCCTTTTTGTAATCTTCACCAAAGGAAGTAAGCGCTATCACACGGCCTCCACTGGTTACTATTTGCCCATCTTCTTTCTTTGTGCCTGCATGAAAAACGATCGAATCCTTGATTTCGTCTAATCCACTAATGGATTTTCCTTTTTCATAAGATTCAGGATAGCCACCGGAAACTAACATTACCGTAGTAGCTGTTCTCTCATCTATTTCCAATTCGGCTTTATCAAGTTCTGAACTCCAGGTCTTTTCCAGCAATTCAACCAGATCTGTCTTTATTCTTGGAAGGACAACCTCTGTTTCAGGATCTCCCATTCTTACATTATACTCAATAACGTAAGGCTCTTCATTTACTTTGATAAGACCTATAAAAATAAATCCTTTATAGTCAATTTCCTCTTGTTTCAGTCCGTTCACCGTAGGTTTTACGATCCTGTCCTCGATCTTATCCATCAGGGTTTTATCTGCAAACGGAACCGGGGAAACTGCCCCCATTCCACCGGTATTTAAACCGGTATCACCTTCTCCAATTCTTTTATAATCCTTTGCAGTTGGAAGGATCTTATAGTTTTCTCCATCAGTTAGCACGAAAACACTAAGTTCTATCCCATCCAGAAATTCTTCAATAACCACTTTTTCACTTGCGGCGCCAAACTTTCCAGATAGCATATTTTCCAGCTCTTTTTTGGCTTCTTCCAGGTCATCAATGATCAACACCCCTTTACCTGCCGCCAGGCCATCTGCTTTCAATACATAAGGTGGCTTTAAAGTTTCCAAAAATTTCTTCCCGGCACCCAGACTTTCAAAACTAAAACTCTCATAAGCTGCAGTTGGAATATCATGCATTGCCATGAATTCTTTAGCTCTTTCCTTGCTACCTTCTAACAAAGCACCCCGGCTTGAAGGACCTATGATCTGAATATGCTTCAACTGCTCATCCTTAGCGAAATAATCAACGATACCTTTTACCAAAGGATCTTCCGGCCCTACAACGATCATTTGAATATCCTTCTCCAGCGCGGTCTTGCCTACCGCTGCAAATTCTATGGGATTAAGCTGAAGGTTTTCAGCAATATCAGCAGTTCCGGCGTTTCCAGGAGCCACATACAGTTTTTCACATTTTGGGCTTTGCGCGATCTTGTAAGCGAAAGTATGTTCACGGCCACCAGAGCCTAGGATTAGAATGTTCATTAGTTGTGCTTTTAAATATTGCTTCAAAAATAATTGTTTGTAAATTGAAGCACGAATAAATTCGTTAAAAAAGCTTTTCTGCCCTTGGATTGGTTTAAACTTTCTTTACAGCTTAATAAATTCCCTATAAAAAGGGCGCTAAGTGCTCTCGA
>CBDTXN010000060.1:0-14763 GCA_965364455.1 uncultured Flavobacteriaceae bacterium | reverse complement strand
TCGATACGGATGGTATCAGGAAAAATAAGATGACAAATAAAGACACTAAAAATTTGATTCGATAATCGTCAAACTTTTTAAAACTGATCATAGCGTTAAACCCATCCGAACTTAGTTGAGATAATAAGCCTTATTTTCGATTTTTATTCCCAAATAGTTAAATCTTTACTTTAGACTATATCCCAAAGTTTTAAATTTATCAAATAAGTTGAACGCTATGAGATCGATACGATAAGTTTTTCCTGGTCCTTTTCTACAGGATACCTGGTAATTGGCCGGGGTGTCGGGCCGGTTCGGGTCGGTCTCCTCGAGCGGAGTAGCATTGGGATCCACGAAGGAGGACTCCGGCAGATCCTTGAAAATTAATAATATCACGGCAGACGCGGCACCTAAGGAAATTGCAAATCCAATTACCGACTTATCGGTAAGTTCAGAAAAAATGAACATCAGGCCAATGATCCAGATAAAGATCATGATTATCTGGCTGAAGCTCTCCAAGGGTTTATCATTGAACTCCTCCCGGGTTTTCAGATAGTTTCGGGTAGACCTCAGCATACTTCTACAAATCCAGACGATAAGAATTATGATGTAAATATCTACCAGCTTATAGAAGATGTTTAAAACATCTGGAAATTCAGCAAAGATCAAGGGGAATATCTTATAGATTACCGCTAGAGGTAGAAACCGACCTACGTATCTTGGGAAATTACTTTTGATAAGGAAATCATCAAAAGTAGTCTTGGTCTTATTCGTGAAGAGTTTGAATGTTTCAACTATAAAATGCTTGATCACATAATTGATCCCCAGTACGATGAGGGTCAAAATCACCAGGTTGATCAGCATGTTTAGATATTGGGCAAAAGTGGCATTCATGCCATGCTCAACAAAAAACTCTTCAAAAAAACAGATCAGGTCTAAAAGTCCTTCTTCGATATTCATGTATTAAAGATATTTCCTTTCAACATAAAAGGGACCAAATGGTAAAACGGAGCAGCCAAGAATGATTCCAATTTGGGTTAAGCTCCAGTTCATAGGTTTTATGAGCAATATCCCTCCAAGTACATAGGCCATAAAAAGAATTCCATGCGCCATGCCTACCTGTCGAACCATTTCAGGCATGTCATAAATGTATTTTAATGGCATGGCCACTAACAAAAGTACGAGGAATGATAATCCTTCAAGGATGCTTATCCATTTGAACAGTTTGACTTGGTTTTTCAGAGACATACTATGTATTTAAACTGTGGCAAATATAATTGATTAGTTAGACATGACATGGAGAAGTTAATCTATCATTTAGGACCTTTTTAATATAATTACCAAGGCCTTGTGAATCCATTTTTATTATTTTGCGACTGTAAAAATTAAATATGAGTTCTAAAAGAATATTGGTAACCGGTGGTCTTGGGTTTATAGGGTCCCATACGGTTGTAGCCCTTCAAAATGAAGGGTATGATGTAGTGATCATAGATAACCTTTCTAATTCTTCTATTGATGTCTTGGGAGGTATCACGCAAATTACAGGTAAGACTCCTGAATTTGAGAATATAGATTTAAGAGATAAGGCTGCGGTAAAGAATTTTTTCGAAACCTATCAGGATATTGAAGATGTGATACATTTTGCTGCTTCAAAAGCTGTGGGAGAAAGTGTGATGAATCCACTTCTTTATTATGAGAATAATATTTCCACCTTGGTCTACCTTCTTCATGAGCTAAATAAAAGAAATAATGCGAAGTTTATTTTCAGTTCGTCATGTACCGTATATGGGCAGGCAGATGAATTACCAATTACAGAAAATGCTCCGGTTAAAAAAGCAGAATCTCCTTATGGAAATACCAAGCAAATAGGAGAGGAGATCATTCAGGATACCTGTAAGACAAATGTAGATTTTAAAGCCATTGCTTTAAGATATTTTAATCCTATAGGAGCTCACCCTACGGCAGAAATCGGGGAACTACCTATTGGAACTCCTCAGAATCTAATTCCATATATCACCCAGACGGCTATTGGAAAAAGAGATGAGCTCTCTGTTTTTGGTGACGATTATCCTACAGAAGATGGAACAGCTATCAGGGATTATATTCATGTAATGGATCTTGCTGAAGCCCATGTAAAAGCACTAACAAGGCTAATGAACGGTGATGAAAAATCTAATTATGAGGTCTTTAATTTAGGTACCGGAAGAGGAAACTCGGTTTTAGAAGTGATTAAATCTTTTGAAAAAGTATCGGGTCATAATTTACCTTATAAGATCGTTGGGAGAAGAGAAGGAGATGTGATTTCTGCCTATGCAGACACTACTCTGGCCAATGATGAGTTAGGCTGGAAGGCAGATCGATCCCTGGATGACGCTTTAAAAAGTGCCTGGAAATGGCAGAAGGTAGTTCAGGAACGAGAGAACGAAGAGGAAGAATGAAATTTTAAAGAATAAAAAAAACCGGGTGATCACCCGGTTTTTTTATTGGTATTAACCTCTATTATCTAGTTCCATTCACCAGGAATGCGTGTATCACACCTGGAATCCATCCCAGCGCGGTTAATAAAAGGCTTATTAAAAATGTAACTCCCAAACCGTGCTTCATAAATACGGCTAATGGAGGTAGTAAAATGTTTAAAATAATCGTTAATAAAGACATAGTCTATTTTTTATTGGTTATTGGTTTCATCAGGTTTAAGGGTGTAAAATACACTCTCTCCTAATTTTTGATAAATATAGAGTCTATGTGATGCTATTCCTTAGACCTTATGAAAAGCTTAGAATTAATATAAGGAAAGTGTTAAACCATCTCGAAGATGACCAGGGCATAAAGATAAAACCGAACAAATCTAAGCAGGCCGAATATTAAATAACTTGAAAAGGGGAATCTAATGATACCCGCTGCGATACTGGTCATTGCGAATGGTATAGGAAGCAATGCACCAACAATTATAAGGAAGCCACCCCATTTCCTGGTGTTTTTAATATGCTTGGCCATTTTTAATTCCATGGCTTCATGTACCGATGGGATCTTAGTAATAGAAACTCCAATATAATAGGAAACGATTCCGCCTAAATAAGATGCTGCCGCAAGAAGTGATAAATAAAGGAAAGGGCTTGCAGATTTACCTGCCCATGCAATGAATAATTCAGGAGGAACAAGGCCTAAAAGTGATTCAGATAAAAAGAATATAGAAAGCACCTCAAATGGAGCATAGGTTTCCGTAATGGTAACCAGCATATCTTCGATGTCCAGCAGGTAGTGATCTATCGCCCATAGAGCCCCAACAAATAATACAATTGGTAGAACCGCTTTTTTTAAACTATTCCATACGAAGGAATAAAAACCGGTGTAATTGTAATATTGGTGCAACAAGCGTATTCGCGACTTCTTTTTAGATTTCGCCTTTTCTTTCATTAAGTTCCTTTCTAATTATTTCAATTTCAGAAGTTCTTCAACTGAAGTAGGGAGGATAACAGAATATATGTATAGTGGGGATTAATAATCTTCTCCTGCATGCTCCTTAAGAGCTTTTACGTATTCACGCAGTTCCAGTTCATTCACCTTATTATCATGCTCGGCCATTAATGAAAGCATATACTCAAGGCTTTCCTGACCTGTGATCTCTTCACTTTCCTGAATCGCTGCTTCATCCGCTTCCTCGTCTTCATCCATTTCAATAGGCTCATCGTCTGGAATAGCAATAAGAAACTCTTCATGCTCTTCTATATGCTCAGAGGTTAATCTTGTAACCTTGGCCAGCAATGGAATATTCTCTTCAACAACTAACTTCCTTAACTCCTTAAGATCTTCAACAATGGTATTTACGATAATTCCGTTACGCATTAGGTCACGCTGAATTTTATTAAGTAATTTCTGAGCTTTGATATTTTCCAAGGTATCTCTGTTAATTAAGTTAGTACTGCTTATGTAAAAACCCTATTTCAATGGGGAAGTTTTTTTACGACGACAAAGTTAGTTTTTTTAGGTTTCTAGAAAAGTCTTTTCTAAGGTTTTATAAAGTATTTAACCTTTAAAATTAACACAATCTTAGAGCTTTTAATTTCAGGAGGATATGCGTCTTTAGTAGCTTTAAGCTTCAAAAATATAATTATGAGCAAAGAAAATAAAACTGCCCTTGTAACCGGGGGTAGCAAAGGTATAGGTTATGGCGTTGCCAGGACTTTATTACAAATGGGCTATAAGGTTGCTGTTACAAGCAGGTCTAAAAGTTCAGCAGAAGAAGCTGCCAAAAAATTATCAGGATATGGGGAAATCATTGGTCTGGAAGCGGATGTAAGAAGTTTTGAAAGTCAGAAAAAAGCGGTAAATGAATTACTGGATAAATGGGGTCAACTGGATGTGTTGGTTGCAAATGCCGGGATCGGGAATTTTGGGTCTGTAGAGGATATTACAGTTGATGAATGGAAAGACACTATAGATACTAATCTTACCGGAGTATTTTATAGCATTAAAGCCTGTGTTGATGCCCTTAAAAAATCTGAGGGTTATATCATTACTATTTCAAGCTTAGCTGGAACTAATTTCTTTGCTGGTGGTGCAGCTTATAATGCCAGTAAATTCGGACTTACAGGTTTTTCTCAGGCAGTAATGCTCGATCTTCGGGATAAAGGCGTTAAGGTTAGCACGATCATGCCTGGGTCTGTTGCAACATATTTTAATGACAATGAACCATCAGATGAAGATGCATGGAAAATTCAGATTGAAGATATTGGTGAACTTGTAGGGGATCTCTTAAAAATGAATCCACGAACACTTCCAAGTAAAATTGAGGTAAGACCTTCAAGGCCACCTAAGAAATAACGAATTACAAACTAATAATAAATGGTTGAGCTAATAAGTTCAACCATTTTTTTTTGGACAAAATTTAAAAAATTAACAGCTGCCTTCAAATAGGGTTAAATTCATGACAAAGCCTGTCAATACTAATGTTTTCAGTCTTAAATCGATTATTTTAGAGGAAAATTGAAAAATTTAATTTGTTATGAGTATAAAAGGAAAAACAGTAATTATTACAGGAGCATCAAGTGGAATTGGAGAAGCAACAGCTCTTAAACTGGCTAAAGAAGGAGCAAATGTAGTTTTAACTGCGAGGAGTGAAGATAAATTGAAAAAGCTAAAAGAAAAGATTGATAAGCAGAATGCAGGGAAAGCTTTAGTTGTTCCGGCAGATGTAACTAAGAAGGAGGATCTTAAAAAGGTAGCTGATAAAACCAAAGAAGAATTTAAAAGCATTGATGGCCTTGTGAATAATGCTGGGTTGATGCCATTATCTTACGTAAAAAACCTTCATACAGATGAATGGGATAAGATGGTAGATGTAAATATTAAAGGAGTTCTTAATGGTGTAGCTGCAGTGTTACCTACTATGATGGAGCAAAAAAGCGGAAATATCATCAATATCTCTTCTAGTGCAGGTAGAAAAATCTATCCCGGTGGAGCTGTTTATTGTGCAACCAAGTCTGCAGTTAGGATGTTTTCTGAGGGGTTAAGACAGGAGTTGGCTCCTAATTTCAATATTAATGTTACCTCTATCGAACCTGGTTTCGTAGATACTTCATTAACTGAAACAATTACCGATGAAGAGATCAAGGAAGGACTACTGTCTAATTTTAAGGAAATGACACCTCTTGAATCAGAAGATATTGCTGAAGCTATATTTTACTCTATGTCTCAGCCAAAAAGAGCAAATATCAATGATGTTTATATCATGCCAACTGAACAGGAGCAGTAGGTCAAAATTATTATAGATCAAAAGGCCCGGTTTTTCCGGGCCTTTTTTTATTGATAGGATTACTTTTAATTACTGCATTTCCCCGGTTGTTTGAAGTGAAAACCTTATTTTCATTGCCTCAAACCACTTAATAAATTGACCACCCGAATAGACAGGTACCGGAATGATCTGGCGAAATTTCTTAGAAGTACAGATTTTTCCAAGGCTATAGTTCTTACTATTGCCATTGTAATACCAATAGGTATATTTTCCAAACTTGGTAACCTTGAGATTGGGGTTAGCCTGGCGATGGGTTGTCTTTTATCTTCTCCTAGTGATGTACCGGGTAGTTTTAAACATAAAGTAAATGGAATATTATTCGCTGCTTTATTGGGGGCAACTTCCTTTTGTATAGCAGGATACGCTGAAAAAAGTATCTGGGCCATTATGCCTATGCTGGGAATAATGATATTTTCCATCTCTTACCTTTCAGTATATGGATTTAGAGCTTCTTTGGTAACCTTTTCAGGTTTATTGGCAGTGGTCTTAAGTTTCGCCAATATTTCTTCAGAAATGGAAATCTGGCAAAAATCTTTATTGATCGGTGCAGGAGGAGTGTGGTATATGTTGGTGAGTATTGGCTGGTACTTTATCAAACCTGAAAGAGCGACTGAGCAATTACTGGCGGAAACAATGGAGTTAACTGCAGATTATTTAAGATTAAGGATTCAATTAATTCAATCTGATTCAAATGTGGAGGAAGTTCAAAAAAAGCTTTTTCAAAGTCAGAATGAATTAAACGAACATCACGAAAGCTTAAGAGAGATCCTGATAAGTTCCAGGCAGTCTTCGGGGAGTTCTGGTTATGGAAGAAAGCGAATGCTTATTTTTATTGATCTGGTAGATATGCTGGAGCTCGCCATGGCCAATCCTATCGATGCCCGGAATATGCATAAATATTTCCATGATGATAAGAAAGATCTAAAGGTCTTTGCTGATTTCAGTTTAAAAATGGCTTCCCAACTGGAATCTATTGCTGTCTCTCTTCATAAGAATTCTGAGCTTCCTGAAAATGTGGTTCCTGCTGCATTTAGTAATTTAAAGGATACACTTATTGCGTTTAGGAACCGGATAGATCTTACTCAGCGAAGGGAAGAAATGCTTCTTTTGAGAAATCTTTTCGATTATCAGTCTAAGCAGGCACAGAAGATTAATAATATAGATCGAATCCTGAGAAATCTTGAGGGAGAGAATAGGATATTCGTCAAAGAAAAAGATGTAAAGCAATTTCTTACGCAGCAGGAATATAGTTTTAAAACCCTGGTAAATAATTTCAATTTTGATTCAGCGATTTTCAGACACTCTCTTAGGCTGGCCATCGTTGTCCTGGTAGGATATCTTATTGGGGAATATTTTTCAGTCCAGAATTCTTACTGGATATTATTAACGATAGTAGTTATAATGCGTCCAAATTATGGTTTAACAAAGGTTAGGACCAGGAAAAGAATTGTAGGGACCTTAATTGGTGGAGCCATAGCCATTGGAATTGTCTTTATCACCCAGAATACTGCTGTTTATGCTGTTTTAGGAATTTTGTCATTAACGCTAGCTTTTTCTCTTATTCAAAGGAACTATACAACTGCAGCAATTTTTATAACCTTAAGTATCATTTTTATTTATGCTCTTATGCAGCCAAAGGTTCTTAATGTGATCCAGTTCAGGATCATTGATACCTTAATAGGGGCAGGGCTGGCAGCAATAGGTAATTTTATTTTATGGCCTAAGTGGGAAAGTCAGAGTCTTAACAAGGTGATTTCAAACTCAATAAACTCCAACCTCGAATATTTAAAAGAAATAGATGAATATTATCATGATAAGACCTCACTTTCTATTGGCTATAAACTTGCACGAAAAAAGGCTTTTCTTGATATGGGAGCGTTAAGTGGTGCGTTCCAGAGAATGACCCAGGAACCTAAATACAAGCAGAAACAAATAGGATTAATCTACGAGATTGTTGGATTGAATCATACATTTTTATCGGCAGTTGCCTCTATGGGGACCTACATAAGAACACATCCCACTACCAGGGCTTCCAGGGATTTTGAAGTTTATACTGAAGCTGTGTGTTTTAATCTTAAGAATTGCATTAAAATCCTTGAAAATAAAGAAATCGTTGAAAAAGAAAATAAAGATATTATAAATGCCGGGCGGTCCCTTCATGAGAAATTTGATAAACTTGCACAGCAAAGAGATCTGGAACTGGAAAAGGGTAAGGATGAAATAGGCGTAGATATGAGGCTTAAATTACAGGAGGCTCATTTGGTGACAGGTCAATTAGAATGGTTACTGGATTTATCTGAAAAACTCCAGGGGAACATAGAAAAGTTAGAGAATAAAAATGAGTAAGCGCGCCTTTAAGAAATATATAAAGTCACTTAAGAAAGCTGAGCTGGAAGAACAAATTCTCGATCTTTATAACAGATTCGATGAAGTAAAAACCTTCTATGATTTTGTGTTTAATCCTAATGAGGAAAAACTAGTTAGAGAAGCTAAATTCAAAATTTCAAAAGAATATTTCCCTCCCAATAACAGAAAGGCCAAAACAAGAAGATCTGTAGCTCATAAGCTCATTAAGCATTTTTTAAAATTAGAAATGGAACCGCATTCGCTTGCAGATATTATGCTTTATAATATTGAAGTAGCACAAACTTATTCAAGAGATAAAGATAAAATAACCGAAGCTTTCCAAAAGAGTATGTTCAAATCATTCGAACAGGTGGTGGATTATGTGATCGCACATGGCGTTTCTGAAGATTTTGTAAAACGCATTTTTAAAATAGGTGATGAAGCTGAAGAACAAAACTGGTCTAACTCTTATCAGTTCGAAACATTAAAAGACAGATTCCTTTAAAAAGATAAATGAAATTTCTTTTTGCTATAATTTTCTTTTTTAGCCTTGGGTCCATGTACGCCCAATTAGGATTCTGTACCGGGAGTAAGGGAGATCCTATATACCAGGAAGACTTTGGTCAGGGATCTGGAACCGGAAATGAATTAGAACCTGGTGTTACCAGTTACAGATTTGTTAGACAGGACCCCAACGATGGTGAATATACAATTTCAGATGATATTGGAAATGCGATCACTTCCTGGCACTCTTATTTGCCTCAAACAACGGTTTCAGGAGGACGGGCCCTAGTAGTAAATGCCGATTTTACTGCTGGTAGATTCTTTAAACAGGAAATTACCGGACTATGTGAAAATACTACATATGAATTTTCAGCTTATTTGATGAATGTTTACGATCCCGGAAGCAATATATGTATAGGTCGTGAGATTCCTAACAATGTAAGGTTTGAGATCTGGGATGAAACCGACACTGTTCTTTTAAAATCTGGAGATACCGGGGATATATTTTCAACTTCAACACCACAATGGGATCAATTTGCTTTAACTTTTCAATCCCAGGCTGGACAATCAGCCATCATTTTGAAAATGTTTAATAATGGAGAAGGAGGCTGCGGAAATGATCTCGCTATAGATGATATCACTTTCAGATCATGTGGCGATCTGGTCACCATTTCTAATAATGGAGAAGCTTCTGAAGGCTTTAGTGTTTGTGAAGAAGATACTCCGGTTAGACTCAGCCTAGAAGCCAGCTCTGATAATTCGGTTTACGATCAGATCTTTTATCAGTGGCAAATTAGTCTGAATGGGGAGAACTGGGGGGACATTCCGGGAGCTGTTTCCAGTAGATACGAAACTTCACTTATCGATGAAACAACATTTTATAGAGTAAAGATCTCGGAAGAACCGAATAATCTATCCAGTAACTTTTGTAGTTCTGCTTCAGAAGCTTTTGAGCTAAAGGTTTTTAAAACTCCTGATCCTCCGGTTAGCAATGGTGATCTAAGTGTGTGCCAGAATGAACCAGCTCCGGCGCTAAGGGTAAGTGTAGAGGCAGATGAATTTGTGAATTGGTATGATCAGGAATCGGGAGGTATTTTATTGGCCTCTAATACCAACAACTTTTTTCCAGTTGAAGCTGGAACTTATTACGCAGAAGCCAGGAAGTCTGACTTTGATTGCGCTGGCAGCTCAAGGACAGCCGTAAGATTGACCATATTCCCACTTCCAGATCTAAGAGATGAAGAATTGAAGATCTGCCCTGACTCTAGCATAACTCTTGAGGCCGGCGCCAGCGGATATGACTATAGATGGTCTACAGGTGAAACTACTGAAGCCATATCTGTAGACTCTGCTGGGAACTATTCGGTAGATGTCATTTCTAAGGAAGGGTGCTTTACTACCAGAAACTTTACTATAATTCCGGTAGAGGATGCTGCTATTCAGGAAGTGATCTCCCGTGGAGACCAGGTTGAAATAATTCCTGTAGAAGCTGGTAATTTCCGATATTCTTTGGACGGTTCAATTTATCAGAATTCACCTGTTTTTAATTCTGTACCGGGAGGCATCTATACAGCATATATTTCAGATACTGAAAATTGTAATATTGAAACCCTCGAATTTGCCCATATCGTTATTCCACAATTCATCTCGCCAAATAATGATGGATACAATGATAATTTTCAATTGAAAGGTGTAGAGTTTTTCGCAGGTTCTGAAATAAGAATTTTTGATCGTTACGGAAAATTGATCAAGGCTGGGCCAGGAGCGGGGTTTAAATGGAACGGTAAATGGAATGGGAAAGATCTACCGGCAGATGATTACTGGTACCATATCCAGATCGAAGGTTTTGAAGTGCAAACCGGGAATTTCTCACTTCTAAGATAATTTCACCGATCGGTAAAAGTTATAAATTCCTTATGAAAACATGGTTTTCGGGTTCATTGTATTTAAGTAAATTTGAAAGTCAATAAGAGTAGCTATGGAAATGGATAAGATAATTGCCCAGATCGAGGATCAGAAAAATCTGCCTAATCTTAATTTAAGTATTAAGGATAAGACCGAAGCTTTTACTCATAAGTTGTTTTATACCCTTTTTGATAAACAAACTCCGGTAAAAGATAATTTAATGGAGTTGGGGATGGACTTTGAGGTTCTGGCAAAACTCGTATGCTGGGAGCCGGGATCACCCTGCCAGGATATATGGAGTGAATATGTTGAAATGTTACCGGGAATTCTTCAGAAATTAAATCTGGATGCACAGGCTATTGCTAAAAATGATCCTGCGGCAAATTCGGTTGAAGAAGTATATCTTTCTTACCCGGGATTCTTTGCCATCGCTACATACAGACTAAGTCATGAACTTTATAAGTTCGGTTTACCTCTGGTTCCAAGGCTAATGGCCGAATGTGCTCATAGTTCTACAGGAACAGATATTAATCCGGGCGCCAGGATCGGGAACTCCTTTTTTATAGATCATGCTACTGGTGTGGTGATTGGCGAAACAGCTATAATAGAAGACAATGTAAAAATATATCAGGGGGTTACTTTAGGAGCTCTTACGGTAAACAGAACCCTGAGAAATAAAAAACGTCATCCAACAATAGAAAGTAATGTAACCATTTACGCAAATGCTACTATCCTGGGTGGTGAAACAGTTATAGGGGAGAATAGCGTTATCGGGGGGAATGTATGGCTAACTAAATCTGTTCCTAAAAATTCCATGGTATCACATACTCCGCAAATAAGTATTAAAAACGCAGCTGACAAATGAATGATTCAATAATAGATCTTGTAGGGAATACTCCCCTGGTAAAAGCCAATCGTATATTCAGTAAACCCGGAGTAGACCTTTATTTTAAACTTGAAGGTCAAAATCCCGGTGGTAGTGTAAAAGATAGGGCAGCTTATAATATGATTAAGAGCGCTCTGGATCGTGGAGATATAGATAAGAATACAAAACTTATAGAAGCAACCAGTGGAAATACTGGGATTGCCCTGGCTATGATTGCCGGGATCTTTGGGCTGGATATCGAACTGGTTATGCCTGAAAATTCTACTGTAGAAAGAGTGCAAACAATGAAGGCTTACGGTGCCAGGGTTATTCTTACCAGTGCAGATGATGGAATTGAAGGTTCAAGGGATTTTGCGGAAGATAAAATGAAAACCGGGGATTATTTTATGCTGAATCAGTTTGGAAATGATGACAACTGGATGGCTCATTATAATACAACCGGACCCGAAATTTGGAGAGATACCAAGCATAAGGTTTCACATTTCGTTTCTTCTATGGGAACGACAGGAACCATAATGGGAACCAGCACTTTTTTAAAGGAGCAAAATCCTGAAATTCAAATAGTTGGAGTGCAGCCGACAGATGATTCCCGTATCCCGGGGATCAGAAAATGGCCTGAGGCATACCTGCCTAAAATTTTTAATCCTAAAAAAGTGGATAGGGTGTTGGAAGTAGACGAAAAAGAAGCTGTAGAAATGTCTCGCAGACTTGCTGAAGAAGAAGGGAT
Source organism: uncultured Flavobacteriaceae bacterium (assembly GCA_965364455.1). Classification (GTDB taxonomy): domain Bacteria; phylum Bacteroidota; class Bacteroidia; order Flavobacteriales; family Flavobacteriaceae; genus Christiangramia. Next base: position 2,622 of record CBDTXN010000060.1, on the reverse strand, counting down.
CTTTGCCGGGATGAGTAGTGGAGGTGCAACAGCAGCTGCCGTTAGGCTTTGTAATGAACTGGAAAGCGGTCTTGTGGTAAGTATTATTTGTGATAGAGGAGATAGGTATTTGTCTTCAGACTTATTTCAATAAGAAAAGGCTGTATGAAAATTTAGCATTAACTCTGTGTGATAATTGTGATCTGAGAGATCAACCTTTTGTTAACTACTATTACATTTTAACATACTGTCATTTTAAGATGTAGACAGCGCTAAAATTTCATACAGCCCCTAAGCTTGTTTAATTAAAATTTCTCTACAGAAGCTACTCCAGTAATTGAACTTCTGGCTGGTGTGATCTTAATTTTTTCACGTTCATTTCCTCTTTCCAGGTGAACTATATATTTCTCAGAATCTATATTAGACATAGTTCCAGAGGCGATATATTTATCTTTGGTTACCGTCCAACCCGCATAATTAGCATAAACCTGATTTCTCACGTCGTATGGTAATGGAACATCTTTAAATCTTTGATAAGTTTTTACCAATTCGTTGTCACCATTATAGGTGGCTTGAAGATGGCCATTTGAACTGCTAACTGTTAAATAGATGTATCCGGTATCATTTCCAGACTCTTCTCTAAACCTATCCAGGTCAAAGTTTTCATTCACAAAGGCGATAGCATCTTTCTGAAATTGTCTTTGATAATTTTCCTTAACCTTAACGAGTCCATTAGAATAGTCTTCAAAAAGGATTTCTCCGGTTGGCTCAAAATTCAGGGTGGTTTCTTCTAGTTGAATTACTTCTTGAGAATAAGAAGTAAGTACCCATCCTGCTACTAAAATAAATGTGATGATCTTTTTCATTTTTAATGATTTAACTGATTGATAAAAATTTTGGAATGATGTTAAATGTACGGCTTACAATGCTTATCGTGAATCACTTAAGTAGCACAAGGGAATTATTTATGATTATTGTTTTGCTTTTCCAACTCCTTAAGTAATAATGAAATATCCTTGATCTCCAGTTGATTTCTGGATAGGTCTATGGAGCCACTTTGTTTCAATAGTTGCAGGTGTCTGTTAACCACGGCCCTGGTTGATCCAATTAGATTGGCTATTTCCTTATTGGGTAGATCATTGATATGTTCAAGCTTTTGCGTCTGCTCATTCGTATTTTCAATAAGAAGCTTTAAAAGGCGTGTTGTAATGTTCGCAAAAATTAGCTGGGACACATTAGCTTCTAAAGCTCTCATCATGCCGCCGGCGTAGGATAGAAAGTGTTGATATTGATGTGGGTTTTTGTTAAGCCATTCTCTTAGTTTATCCATGGGTATGGCTAAAACCTTAGTATCGTCCAGACATTCATAATAAACCCGGTGCTTAGAACCGTCTATAAGGCAGAAAAGATCAAAAACATCGCCCTCTTTCAGTAAAAAAAGAGTGTGTTCCTTTTCGCTGAATTTATCTACGTTATACATCTTTACACGGCCTGATGTGATAATATAAAAGTGAAAAAGAAACTTTTGGTAGTTTATTATACAGGTGTTTCTACTCCATTTTTCTTCATAGAAATTCTGAAGTAGATCCAGCCATTGGGATTCGTTAATTCCAGCGAATAATTCGCAATTGGTTAAAATAGGCTGGTATTTAATAAATAGGGTTTTGCTAGAGGTCAAACCACCCGATGATTTTAGTTAAAATTATTTACCGGGGGAAGGGGGGACACAGCAATTTTTTCAGATGTTGAAAAAATTGGAATAGTAAATTAATGTCCCTAAAAATACGATTTTTTTAAAAGAATTTAATTCAAAATTAGGTTTCTTATTATTCAATATATTTTTGAGTAAAGCATGAAATGCCTTATTTTTGCAAAATTGCTTACTTATAAAAAATCTATGGCGCTAGAAACATTTGGAATTGAGAAGAAGAAAGTAGACAAAAGATTATACGATTATCAGCAGAAGGATATTGATAAGATCTTTGGGGTCATAGATGAGCACCCGGAGAATTATAATCTATTATATCAATTGCCTACCGGTGGTGGTAAAACGGTGATCTTTTCTCAAATGACGAGGGAGTATATTCAAAGAACTAATAAAAAAGTTCTTATCCTCACTCACAGGATCGAACTCTGTAAACAAACTTCAAAAATGTTATCTGGTTTCGGTGTTAGAAACAAGATCATAAATAGTAAAGTAAAGGAATTGCCAGACCAGGATGACTACATGTGTTTCGTAGCCATGGTAGAGACCCTGAATAATCGTTTAAACGACGATAAGCTCGAGATCGAGGATATAGGTTTGGTGATCATAGATGAGGCACACTATAATTCATTTAGAAAACTTTTTAAGTTTTTTGAAAAATGCTTCATTCTTGGTGTTACTGCAACTCCCTTGAGCTCGAACATAAAGTTACCAATGAAAGATAATTATAGAGAACTCATTGTAGGGGACTCTATTAATTCTCTTATTGAAAAAGGTTTTCTTGCCAGGGCAAATATTTATAGTTACAACGTTGGTCTTACCAACCTTAGAGTGGGGATGAACGGGGATTACACGGTGAAGTCTTCTGAAGAACTATATTCAACTTATAGCATGCAGGAGAAATTACTTACTGCATATTATGAAAGATCCCGCGGGAA
>CBDTXN010000059.1:0-14858 GCA_965364455.1 uncultured Flavobacteriaceae bacterium | reverse complement strand
TCATAGAATTCTTTAAGATGAGATACATAATATTTTACTACATTTACTTCATCCGCGAGGATTTAGATTATCGAAGGACTTATGCCTTAATTCATAATCCCTTTCTAAAACAACAATAGTAATGGCAAGATATACTGGTCCAAAAACTAAAATAGCCCGTAAATTCGGAGAAGCTATTTTTGGAGACGACAAATCTTTCGAAAAAAGAAATTATCCTCCAGGACAACACGGTAACAACCGTCGTCGTGGAAAAAAATCAGAATATGCTATCCAGTTAATGGAGAAGCAAAAAGCCAAGTATACTTATGGTATTCTTGAGCGTCAATTCCGCAACATGTTCGAAAAAGCAACCAGAGCACAGGGTATTACTGGTGAGGTTCTTCTTCAACTTTGCGAGTCTCGTTTAGATAACGTGGTGTACCGTATGGGAGTTGCTCCATCAAGAAGAGCAGCGCGTCAGTTAGTTGGGCACCGTCACATCACTGTAAACGGAGAACTAGTAAATATACCATCTTACCACTTGAAAGCCGGTGACGTTGTAGGAGTAAGAGAAAAATCTAAATCACTAGCTGTAATTCAGGAATCATTATCAAATAACAGCAGTGTTTACGAATGGATTTCATGGAATTCAGAGAAGAAAGAAGGAACTTTCGTATCTGTACCTGGAAGAGTTCAGATTCCTGAAAACATTAACGAGCAATTTATAGTCGAATTATATTCGAAATAATAATTCACACAGAAGTCGAAATATGGCAATACTAAATTTTCAGAAGCCCGATAAAGTTATAATGATTGATTCAACCGATTTCGAAGGGAAATTTGAATTTCGCCCTTTGGAACCTGGATATGGATTAACCGTTGGTAACGCTTTAAGACGAGTGCTTTTATCTTCTTTGGAAGGTTTCGCGATCACTTCAGTTAGAATTGAAGGTGTAGATCACGAATTCTCAACCATCGCAGGTGTAGTGGAAGATGTAACCGAGATAATCCTTAACCTGAAACAAATCAGATTTAAAAGGCAGATCGATGAGATCGATAACGAATCGGTTACCATTTCAGTTTCCGGAGAAGAGCAATTAACTGCCGGTCACTTCCAGAAATTCATCTCAGGATTTCAAATTCTTAATCCAGACCAGGTAATCTGTCATATGGATAAGAAAGTAAGCCTGAATATGGAAGTAACTATCGAAAAAGGTAGAGGTTACGTTCCGGCCGAAGAAAACAAAAAAGCCAATGCTCCTCTTGGTACGATATTCACAGATTCTATTTACACTCCAATAAAGAATGTAAAATATAGCATCGAGAACTACCGTGTTGAGCAGAAGACTGACTATGAAAAGCTGGTATTTGAAATTATCAGTGACGGTTCTATCCATCCTAAGGATGCTTTAACCGAAGCAGCAAAAACTCTTATTCACCACTTTATGTTATTCTCTGATGAGAGAATCACTCTTGAGGCTGATGAGATCGCTCAAACTGAAACTTATGATGAAGAATCTCTTCACATGAGACAATTGCTTAAGACTAAACTGGTAGATCTTGACCTTTCAGTAAGAGCTCTTAACTGTTTGAAAGCTGCGGAAGTTGATACTTTAGGAGACCTTGTTTCTTACAATAAGAATGATTTGATGAAGTTCAGAAACTTTGGTAAAAAGTCTCTAACTGAATTAGAAGAGCTTGTAAGCAACAAAGGTTTAAACTTTGGTATGGACCTTTCAAAATATAAATTAGATAAAGACTAGATAGATCGGGAATATAATTCCCGGCTTTTAGTTAATTAATATAAATCCCATCATATTTTGCTCCTCAAAATGGGTCGCAGCAAGATGATGAAATTAAAAATGTCATGAGACACGGAAAAAAAGGAAACCATTTAGGAAGAAAAACTGCACATCGTAAGGCAATGCTTGCGAATATGGCATGTTCCCTAATTGAGCACAAACGTATCAATACTACGGTTGCTAAAGCTAAAGCTCTAAAAGTATTTGTAGAGCCTCTAGTAACTAAATCTAAGGAAGATACTACTCACAATAGAAGAATTGTATTTAGTAAACTTAGAAGTAAAGATGCAGTAAGCGAGCTTTTCAGAGATGTAGCTCCTAAGGTAGGAGATCGTCCGGGAGGATATACCAGAGTTATCAAACTTGGTAGCCGTCTTGGAGATGCTGCTGAAATGGCAATGATCGAGCTTGTAGATTACAATGAAACTTACGGTGTAGATAAGCCTAAGAAGAAAAAGTCTACTCGTCGTGCTGGTAAGAAGAAGTCTGATGATACAGCTTCTACTGCACAGCCAAAAGAGGCTTCTGCAAAAGAAACTAAAAAAGAAGAGCCGAAAGCTGAAGAGTCTAAGGCTGAAAAAAAAGATGATAAAAAAGAAGAATAGAAATGATTCTCTTTATAATCTAAATTTTAAAAGGATAAGCTTTAATAGTTTATCCTTTTTTTATACCCTATTGATAATTAATTTTACAGCCACAGTAAACACAACACAACTATGAAATATCAGGCTAAACGAAAGGCGATTATTTTACTGGAAGATGGAACTATCTTTTATGGGAAGGCAGTTGGGAATAAGGAAGGAAATGCCGTAGGAGAAGTTTGTTTCAACACCGGGATGACCGGTTATCAGGAGATCTTTACAGATCCTTCCTATTATGGTCAATTAATGGTTACCACCAATGCTCATATTGGGAATTACGGAACCAACAAAGATGAAAATGAATCTGATGGCGCTAAGATAGCAGGGCTTATCTGTAAGAACTTTAGCTATGTTCCCTCTCGTGCTGCATCAGACACGTCTCCTGAAGAGTTTCTTGAAGAGAACAATATTTTCGCAATATCAGACGTAGATACCAGGGCCTTGGTTACATATATCAGGGAGAACGGAGCGATGAATGCTATTATTTCTACCGATGTCGAGGATATAGAGAAATTGCAGGAAAAGCTTAAGGCAGTTCCAGATATGGACGGCCTGGAATTGGCTTCGAAAGTTTCTACTAAAGAGCCTTATTTCTTCGGAAATGAAGACGCTAGTTTAAAGATCGCTGCATTAGATGTTGGTATCAAAACCAACATTCTTAGAAATCTTGCCGAAAGGGATGCTTACATCAAGGTATTTCCATACGATGCAACTTATGTAGAAATGAAAGAATGGAATCCTGATGGATACTTCCTTTCTAACGGACCTGGAGATCCACAACCTTTAGAGAATGCTATCGAAGTGACTAAAACAATCATTGAAAACGATCATCCATTATTCGGAATATGTTTAGGGCACCAGATTATAGCTATTGCTAATGGGATCAAAACTTATAAAATGCACCACGGTCATAGGGGAATAAACCACCCGGTTAAAAATATGCTAACCGGTAAAGGTGAAATTACTTCTCAGAATCATGGATTCTCTGTAGATAAAGAACAAACTGAGTCGCATCCTGATGTGGAAGTAACCCATATTTGTTTAAATGATGGCACCCTTGGTGGTCTTGCTATGAAAAATAAGAATACTTTTTCTGTACAATATCATCCAGAGGCCGGTCCTGGACCGCATGATGCCAGCTATCTTTTTGATGAATTCATTGAAAGGATCAAAAAGGTGAAAGCATAATCATCAGAACATTTAGATACAAAAAAGGCCGGAGTATTTTTCCGGCCTTTTTATATTTTAACGGTTGACCATAAAATAAATTTGTTGGGTCTAGGTTAAAAGATTAGTTTCGGGAATTATTTAATTGAACCCAAAACTAATATGAAAAAAATACTACTTGCTATATTCCTTCTTACAGGAATATTATCTAATGCTCAATCTACCCAAAATCAGTTTTCATTAAACTTTTTAATCCCCTCGGCAGAATATGAGGTGGCCTTATCTGATAATACATCTCTGGATCTTATGCTAGGATTGGGGTTCGGCTATCACGATGCAGCTTACATGGATGAACCGGAGTTTGGAGTGTTTCCTCAATTCGGTGGCCAGTATAGGTACTATTATAATTTTAAGAAAAGACAGGAAAAAGGTAAAAAGGTCTCTGAGAATAGTGCTAATTATGTTGCTCTAGCGGCCATCGTTGGTAGTGGTGATGCTATAATTGGAGATATGGAGAACGATCTTACCGGGTTCGTAGGCCCAACGTGGGGACTACAAAGGATCTACAACAGTAACTTTAAATTGAACCTGAATCTTGGTGCTGGATTAGGATTTAATGATCTGGGGGATACTTATTTTTCGCCCTTGATTGATATTCAGCTTGGTTTCAAATTAGGAAAAGAGAATAATTGAAACGGTTTTTATCCTTAATAGCTTTTCTAATAGGTTGCAATTCGGTCAGTGCACAATTTGAGCCAGTTTTATATGCCGGAGCAAAAGCATTTTATAATAAAGGTTATGAATCTAATGTTTATGGTGGTTTTGAAGCCGGAGCCGAAGTGTTTCGATTTAAATTCATCGCACCTGAAATTGGGATAAATTATTTTACCGGTCAGCCAATTGAAATAGAAGATTTAGATCTTGAAAGTTTACCTCCCCAGGGAACGGCAAAATACGACGGTAGGTTTCATTCTTTTAATTTTTCAATTGCTCCCAAGTTTATTTTTGGAGATGATGTTGCAGCCCTGGTCTTTCTGCCTGAATATAATTTTGGGAAAATGAAGGTTTCCGAAAGGTATTTTCAAAGACAAAATGATCATTATATTCTAAGTGAGGAAGTGAGTAATTCTGGCAGTCATAGTTTCTGGAGCTTTTCTGCTGGTGTAGAGGGAGATTTCTTTAGCCTTGAAAGCATTAAATTCAGTTTGCTGTTAACCTATACTACCTTAAATTCAGAAGAAGGCTTTGAAGATCTTCAATTTTCAGAAACTACTTATAATTACAGGGAAGGTAGTGCTGACGGACTAGGACTGACATTTCGTGCATATTTCGATATTTTCAAAAATTAGGGTTTTCTTCCATTTCATTTTTCCGAAAACGTTTTAGTGTCACTTTATGTTATAAATGCTTTAAAACTAAGGCTCTCAGTCGATTTTTTGTACTTGTCTTTGTATCTTGCAGACTGTTCAACTAACTAATAAAAAAAGACAATGAGCGCTATTTTAGATATTCACGCAAGACAGATTTTTGATTCAAGAGGAAACCCTACCGTAGAAGTAGATGTATATACTGAAAATGGTATAATGGGTCGTGCTGCAGTTCCTTCAGGAGCTTCTACCGGAGAGCATGAGGCAGTAGAGCTTCGTGACGGAGGAGACGACTTTATGGGAAAAGGGGTTAAAAAGGCAGTGGAGAACGTAAATGGAGAGATCGCCGATAAATTATTGGGATATTCTGTTTTTGAACAGAACCTGATAGACCAGACAATGATGGATCTGGACGGAACTCCAAATAAATCTAAATTAGGAGCTAATGCGATATTAGGTGTTTCTCTGGCTGTTGCTAAGGCGGCTGCCAATGAATTAAATATGCCTCTTTACAGATATGTGGGTGGGGTAAGTGCAAATACACTTCCTGTGCCTATGATGAATATTATCAATGGAGGTTCTCATAGTGATGCTCCTATAGCATTTCAGGAGTTCATGATCATGCCGGTGATGGCTGAAAATTTTTCTCATGCTTTAAAAATGGGAACGGAAATTTTCCATAATCTTAAGAAAGTACTTCACGATCGTGGTCTAAGTACTGCGGTTGGTGATGAAGGTGGATTTGCACCAACGCTTGACGGAACTGAGGATGCTTTAGATACCATTCTCAATGCTATTGAAAAAGCGGGGTATAAGCCAGGAAAAGATGTGATGATTGCTTTAGATTGTGCAGCAGCTGAATTCTTTGTAGACGGAAAATACGACTACACTAAATTTGAAGGAGATAAAGGGAAAGTAAGAACGAGTGAAGAGCAGGCTGAATATCTTGCGGAGCTGGCTTCAAAATATCCAATTATTTCTATTGAAGATGGAATGGATGAAAATGACTGGGAAGGCTGGAAAGCTGTAACTGATAAGATCGGTGATAAAGTTCAGCTTGTAGGAGATGATCTTTTCGTAACTAATGTAGAGCGCCTGGGAAGAGGTATCAAAGAAAATATCGCTAACTCTATTCTTATAAAAGTAAACCAGATCGGTACTTTAACTGAAACGATCGCTGCTGTAAATATGGCACATAATGCAGGTTACACCTCTGTAATGTCTCATCGTTCAGGTGAAACTGAAGATAATACGATTGCAGATCTTGCAGTTGCTTTGAATACAGGTCAGATTAAGACTGGTTCAGCATCACGTAGTGACCGTATGGCTAAATACAATCAATTGATAAGAATTGAAGAAGAACTTGGTCATATGGCCTATTATCCTCAGGATAATGCTTTCAAGATAAAGTAAATCAAACTCACTAAGTATTAAAAGCCTCTTCGTAAGAAGGGGCTTTTTTTGTTTACTCCTTTTATTTTTATATGTTATATTAACAATCACTTAATTCTAAAGCTACAAAACCTATAGCTTATTTTTTAAATTGAACCACTTAACCAGTCAATCTTTTGAACACAAATTTTTTATTCGTAGCTGCCGAAAATGATGCGATCCCAAGATGCAAAGCAGGCGGAATGGGTGACGTTGTTCGTGATGTCCCAAGACAAATAGCTTCTATGGGAGACCAGGTAAATGTTATTACTCCCGCCTATTCCAGGTTACATACTTCGGAAGCCACAAAAGTAGCTAATGTGAACTTCGTATTTCGTGGAGTGCCACACAACGGAGAGATCTATGAGGTAGCCGGTAAAAAGGATATAGAGGGGATAAGACATTTTGTGTTGCATCATGAGGATATCAAAGCTGGCGATATCGCGCATATTTATTTTAATGATCCAGACCAGCCATTTTATACAGACGCTAATGTATTCTCTTTGTTCTGTACAGCTGTTGCGGCTGCCATAAGAGAAGAAGTGTTTGGAAAGATTGATATTATACATCTTCACGATTGGCATACCAGTATTTTGCTTTTTCTTAGAGAATTTAATCCCAGGTTTAAAACTTTGAAGGATATCAGAATTGTATATTCCATTCATAATTTGGCCATTCAGGGGATAAGACCTTTCGATAATAATTATTCTTCGGTACAGGCTTTTTTTCCTGATATAAATTTTGATCGTGAAAAGCTCTATGATCGTCGTTATCCTGATTGTATTAATCTTATGGCAGTAGGAATAAGACTGGCAGACGCGGTACATACGGTTTCGCCTTCTTATATGGAAGATATACAAAAGCCAAGCGACCCTCCGCATTTTATTGGTGGAGAAGGACTTGAGCAAGACCGGCAAAAGGCCAAAAGCGAAGGACGTCTTTTCGGAATACTAAATGGAGCTGCCTATGAAGGACATGCCCAGGTTGAAAAAGGTATTTTGCTCCGTCAATGTGTCCGTAGACTTTTCCGATGGTTGCAAGAGGAAAAGAAAGATTATAAAGCACATTACCTTGCTCATACCGGAGAGAAAATAACCCGCTGGCAGGAGCACAAACCTGATTTTATTTGTACTAGTGTTGCAAGACTAACGGAACAGAAATTTTTCTTTTTCCGTGAAAATCCGGAGCTACTCCCTGCGCTTATGGAGAAACTGAAGGAGGTTAATGGTGTTTATATTTTACTGGGAACCGGAGCTCCTGAATATGAATCCATTTTCCGGGAAGCGAGTTACATACACAAGAATTTTATATTCATAAATGCTCAGTCTGAAAGTATTATCGATATGCTTTATCAGGAATCGAATTTATACTTAATGCCCAGTCAGTTTGAACCTTGCGGAATAAGCCAGATGTTGGCGATGAGAAATGGTCAGCCTTGTTTAGTACATAATACCGGCGGGCTTAAGGATACTGTGATTCATAAAAAAACCGGATTCAGCTTTGATGGAAGCACTACAGATGAGAAGATAAACAATTTTATAGATGTTTTCGGAGAGGCGCTGGACCTGTTTTTTAATGATCGCTCAAAATGGAATGAGATCGCTTCCAATGCAAAAGCAAAAAGATTTACCTGGAAGAAATCTGTTGAAGAATATTATAGAGATCTCTATTTATTGAAATAGTAATTTTAGCTAAATAATTTCGCCTTTTATCCTCCTTATTTCCGTATAAAGGGTTGAGATGGAAGTTGGGATTTTTCCCATATTCAAGCCTATATTATTAAAACTAGCCAAAGTTTTTGGTGTTATAAAGTTAAAATTCACGAAAAGTGAATAAAATCGGGGTATTTCTGATATTTCGATACTAAGCTTAAAATTATTTTAACACTAAATTTCGTATTTTAGCAATCCTTAAAAATTAATTTAAAAGAACTAAATATAATATGTCTAAAACAGCGACACTCGAATTTGACGGAAAGAAATATGAGTTTCCCGTTACCGTGGGAACCGAAGATGAAATTGGGATAGATATTAAGAAGCTTCGTGGAGAAGCAGGTCTTATCACCCTGGATCCCGGATTTAAAAATACCGGAAGCTGCGAGAGCGCTATCACATTTTTGGACGGGGAAAAGGGAATCCTGAGATACAGAGGTTATGCAATCGAAGATCTTGCTGAAAAAGCAGATTTTCTTGAAGTTGCATATTTACTTATTTTCGGAGAATTACCGACAAAATCTCAACTTGAGACTTTTACCAACGATATTAAAGAGCAGTCTCACGTAGATGAGGAAATGAAGAAGATCCTTGACGGATTTCCAAAATCAGCTCATCCAATGGGTGTGCTTTCTTCATTAACAAGTGCTTTGATCGCTTTTAACCCATCTTCAGTAGATGTTTCTTCAGAAGAAGATATGTATAGGGCGATCGTAAAGATATTAGGTAAATTTCCTGTACTTGCTGCGTGGACACTAAGAAAGAAAAACAGCCTTCCACTTAATTATGGAGATGAAGATCTTGGATATGTAGAGAATCTTCATAAGATGATGTTTGAGAAGCCGAATAAAACTTATAGTGTAGATAAGGCAGTGATCAATGCGTTAGATAAATTGTTAATTCTTCACGCCGATCATGAGCAAAACTGTTCTACATCTACGGTTAGAATGGTAGGTTCTTCTCATGCTGGTCTTTTTGCATCACTTTCTGCAGGTATATCTGCACTTTGGGGTCCACTTCACGGAGGAGCTAACCAGGCAGTGATCGAAATGCTTGAAAAGATAAAAGAAGATGGTGGGGATACTCATAAATTCATGCAAAAGGCAAAGGATAAAGAAGATCCTTTCCGTTTAATGGGCTTTGGACACCGTGTTTATAAAAACTTCGATCCAAGAGCTAAGATCATTAAGAAATCTGCAGATGAAGTGCTTGGTCAATTAGGTGTAGAAGATCCAGTACTTGATATAGCAAAAGGCCTTGAAAAAGAAGCATTAGAAGATGATTACTTCGTGAAAAGAAAATTATATCCTAATGTAGATTTTTATTCAGGAATTATATATCGTTCCCTGGGTATTCCGGTAGAAATGTTCACCGTAATGTTTGCTTTAGGTAGACTTCCAGGATGGATCGCTCAATGGAGAGAAATGCGCCTTAAAAAGGAACCTATAGGTCGTCCAAGACAAATTTATACCGGTGAAAATCACAGAGATTTTAAACCACTTGGAAGTAGAGACTAATAATATTTCCGGTATATGCATTATATTAAAAAGCCTCATCGAACGATGAGGCTTTTTTTATTCTTCAGTTTTTAATGGAGTATGTAGTTTAGAAATTTTTCTAAGAACGTATTCTTTATTAGGTGGTATTACGGTAAGTAGAAGCCTGTAATTCTTATAATTTTTAGGGATCTTTAAAGTAACTTCAGGACCTTTGCCTAGCTTCTTTAGAGCTATAGGATTCGAAAAAGCATCTGTTTTTATTAAAGTCCACTCATATTTAAAGTCCAAATTAACTTCTTCAGCGTGGTACCAGGTATTGTTATTATATAATAAAGCATGATAAGTTACTTCATTATTATCACTGGCAAGAAGGGGTAATGCGGGTTTTAGAATCCCTGTTTTCACCCTTTGTTTTTCTCGAGATTTACCACTCCATTTTTCACTGATCTTTCTGAAGTCTTCCTTCTTTCTACCTTCATAATCCAGCAAACCATCATAGCTCAATTTATAACTTAACCTTTCATCTTGCCAGTTTTCCAAAATACCTGTAGGATGAAATAAATTTAACTGGCCGTATAGATTTGGTGAAATCGAAGTAATTAAGATTGGGATGTTTCGGTTTTTAGCATATTTCAGAGTTTCATCTAAATATTCTAGATCGTGAACTACTAAGCCGAAATAATCCACTGGCATGGTATTGTCCAATTTATTGAGGATGGCTCTTGTGTCTGAGTTAAGTTCAAGATTTAAAATTATTGGGGTTGTAGGGGAGTAATACCTAACCCTTGGTAAAAAACTTCTATACCAGTTCACCTTTTCCTCTCTTTTTTTGAAAAGTAAAGGCTTGGTATAATTACCTTCAGGCCTGAGATTAAATGAATATCCAATTACATTTTTGTATTCCTCTAATTCATTAATTTTTTCAATGATCTCCTCTTCATTGTTTTTACCCGCTTCAAGATTCAATTCACTGGGTTCCAGATTTTGAAAATCATAGATGAGGTTTATTTTATTTTCCTCTGAATATTTGAGAGTGTTATAGTCATAAATATTTCCGCCGGGATAAAGAATGGTATTTATACCGGCAGCCTTCATAAGACTAAAATCCTTGGTCAATGTTTTCTTGTCCAGAACGTAATAATTGTCCTCCCAGTTCAATCCCTTTTTATAGCGTACGCCCTTTGGGTATTTTTGAAATTTTAACTGTTTATATCCTCTATTTATTTGCAAAGTGTCAGGTTTAATTTCCGAGTATTTAGTATTCTGATAATCTGAAAACAAGTTTATGGAATCTGTAGTCCAGTTGATATATTTTTCAAGATATACCTGCCCTGCTGGGATATTATTGTCAAAGGCACTATTGAACATTACAATAGCTCTAACATTTGTAAACTTTTGCTTTAGAATTTCAGATGCATCTCTAAGCCAGTCAATCTGGATATTTGGATCTTTAAATTGAATTGAACCAAATTCAGCCAGCATTACCGGTTTTCTTGTGAACCAATATAATTTATTATGAAAGCTTTGATATAATTCCTTAAAAGAAAAGCTTTTTCCTCCTTGATTTAGATGGCCGTAATTTAAGAGGGTAATTCCTATCCAATCCACATATTGGTCACCTGGATAGTATTTATGCATGTTTTTAGATTTCCACGGATTCCAGACCATCATTACCTTATAAGCACCCTGAGATTTTAGAATATTATAGACATGCCTCCATGCAGATTTGAATTCTTTTTCCAGATTTCCACTAGTTTGGCTCCACGGATATTGCGGATTGTCGAATTCGTGTGCGAAACGTAAATAAATAGGTTTATCAAATTCTGCTAATTCTCTCCCGAAGTCTTCGATGTAATTGTCATATTCTCCATCTGCTATTCTTTTTAAGATTCCTGGATTTTTTGATAGGTCTTTTCCAGTTATTGTTTCATCAGGCCAGGGTTCCCAGGTAATCATTGGGATAGAATTTTTTGCTGCAATGGAATCTAAAAATTTACCAGGAAAATTATTGCCCGTTTCATTATGCCAGGCTAGGTAAAATGAAATAATATCAAAGTTTAAACCCTGTTTTGTTTCAATATCCTTGATCTCGTTTAGGTTTACTATACCAGTATCCCTGTCTGGATGATAGATCCCTAAATAGGAGCCTTTTTTAATATTCTTGTAGTTTGGTTTAATTTCATCCCATCTGGCCTCGTCTTTTTGATTTTTTAGCCAAAGGGAGCTAATGAGTATTAAGAGCAGTAATGGTAAAGCTGTAAACCTGGTTACAGTAAATAATGAGTTTCCTGCTTTAAGCATTTTAAATCTGAAGGATCTTAAACCGTTGAGAATTTCTGTTCTTAAATTATTCTGAAGTATATTGTTTTCGTTTGTTGTCTTAATGGTAAGGTAGATGCCTAAGACCATAATTATAGCATTGAATATGGCAAAACCAGACATTACAATTGTGAAAGGTGTAAAGTCATTAGAAAGCCCTATTACAACTGCCAGGATAGAAATTATTGCTATTACAGAATTTGGAATTATGATTTTATAGTTCGTGGCAAATTCGTTTTCCTTTGGAGTTGGCAGATAAGGAATATTTTTATTAAAAACGGTGTAGAAAAAGCCTAAGGTATAGATCCACCAGGTATTTATTTCCAATAATCCTCCAATAAGATGAAATCCTCTCTCTTTCTTTTGAATCACCCATTTCTGTATATAAGTCCTTATCAACAATGAGCTTCCTACTACTGGGAGTAGGGCCAATCCAAAATCTACAATATTACCTTTCCAGGGGGTGATAGAAAATAGGAGAGAAACGACTGGTATTAAAAAATTAATGAATGTTATAAGGCCACTTAGATAATGCAGTGGAAGAATTCCAAAATGAATTTTTTGTCTAAATGAGAATTTCCTGAAAAGCTTGGGGTAAACATTAAACAATAAGTCAAAAGTTCCTCTGGCCCACTTTAGTTGTTGTTTAAAATAACCGGTAAGGTTTGAAGGAGCCAAACCCTGGGCAATTATTTTCGGAACATAAACCGCTTTCCAGTCTTTTGAATAAAGTTTCATCGCGGTATGCATGTCCTCACAAAGACCCGGAGCATGGCCTCCAATACTATCTAATGCAGCTCTTCTGAAAACACAGTTAGCACCAATGGCATTCACACTACCATATGAATTAAGGGTCATCATCATAGGCCCGTAAAACTGAAAAGTTTGTTCAGCAGCTCCGCGTGCAACTAATGTTTCGTCTATGTTATAATAACCCTGAACAGTCTGGACAAAACCAATTTCAGGATCAGAAAAATATGGAACAACTACATCAAGAAAATTTGGATTGGGTATATGGTCGGGGTCAAGGATAACTGTTATTTCTCCCTTTGCAACTTTTTTAAGGGCATTATTAATATTACCTGCTTTCGCATCTTTGCGATTATTTCTTGTGACATGATGAATCCCGTGAGTTTCGCAAAACTGTTTGAGGTAGGGATCATTGGCCTCATCACATAAATAGGTTTCGTGAGGATATTTGATTTTGATAATTGCCTCGAGCGTGGTAATTATCATTTGATAGGGTTCACCAGGGAAATAGGTTGTAAGGACGTCTACTGTGAAATCCTTTTTCTTCTCCGGGATTTTTGGTAAGGAGATGTTAGAATAATTATACCATAGATATAGTTTTTTAATCATTCCGTAGAATAAACTAACCAACAGTAGAGTGAATAAAAATATATTACCCCGGGAATCCTGTTCTAAAAAAAAATAAAGGAAATTCAGGATACTAACGATTCCGAGTAAAATCAAAAATTTAATTACTCTGTTCTCGTTAGTAGTTGGAGCCTTTATATTATTCCTCATTATGTGGGTTTAGAACATAAAAAGGAATATTAGCAGTAGCATAATATTCAGATTCATCGGTAAGATAAACGTAAAGTCGGTAGGGGCCTTCTTGTGTTGGAGCCTTAAATTGAACAGTTTTTCCATCGGTAGCGAAATCTATATCAGGCTTAATTATACTTATATCTGGCTTATACCAGGACTCTTGCCTTATTTCCCATTTATAATTTAATTTTTGCTCTCTATTAGCTGGTAAAATTATATTAGCACGCGACATTTTTCCTGGGGTTAGAACAATGCTTTCAGGAGCTCCCTCCCCGTTCAATAGCATATAATCTAACTGTGGGCCTTCAAATTTTCTGTTCAATCCTTTCCATCTATTTTCCATTTCAAAAACCGCTTCAGTTTTAAGTTTGTTTTCTCCAAATAGACTATACCAGGTTGGAGTGATCTCATTTTTTCTAGCCCAGTAGAAAATAAAACTTCCTAAAGATCCCTTGTCTTTAATTGGCTCAATGTAACTACCAAAGCGTTGCCTTATCTGTTCCGCTTTTTTTGTGCTGGTTTCTTCAATAGGGGCCTTCCAGGTAGTGAAATTAGATTCCCAGGGACCATTTACTCCCCATTCAGAAATTACATGAGGCCCATCCCAGATTGGTGAGATTGGACTTAGTTTTTTTGAAAAACTGCTAAGGACACCAAAAGAATTGAAGGATATAAAATCTAATTGTGGGCTTTTAGTTATAATGGATAAAACTCTTGACTTATTAGCTCCTATAGTTGTGGTGCTAACCGGATGATTGGTATCTATTTCATGTATGAGGTCTATCAATACATTATAATTTGAAAAAAAATCTGTGGATTTGTATAAATAGGGATAATAGAGCTCATTGCCGAGATTCCAGTATAACAATGCCGGATGATTATGAAATTTACTAACGGTATTTTTAACCTTTTCCTTTACTAACCTAAAAAGCTTTTCGTCCTCATAATATTCGGGATCACTATAAAACTTTGGAATAGGTAAATCTACCACTACGGCTAAACCTAAGGAATGGGCTTTATCTAAAGTTCGGTGTAAGTATAGGGTGTCATATATTCTGGCTGTATTTGCTCCTGCATTTTTGAGCTCTTCAAGATATTCGGTTTTGGTAGCACCACCTTTAATGTAGAATGGCTCTCCATTACGGATAAGCCTGTATCCTTCTTCTGTTTTTTCTAAATGTACTGTAGCCGAATGATTTGCGCATTTTTCATCCTCACAGGCAAAAACAGAAATAACAAGTGCCCAAATTGTTAGTTTTAAACTAATTTTTTTCAGAAAATCGATTTTATACAGAATGTATGCTTAGAAAGGACTAAGATATTAAAGTAAAATTAAAAAGAAATAATTGATAGTTTAAAGTTTGTGACCTTTAGATGGAAAAGGTTCAAA
>CBDTXN010000058.1:0-14884 GCA_965364455.1 uncultured Flavobacteriaceae bacterium | reverse complement strand
AAAGCAACTGGTGCCTTAGCTCAGTTGGTAGAGCAAAGGACTGAAAATCCTTGTGTCCCTGGTTCGATTCCTGGAGGCACCACCTTTAAAAACCCGCTTCAATTGAAGCGGGTTTTTTTATTTACTTTCATTTTATTGTAGAACGAAGGCCTCAAAAAAAGACTCTCATTTAATATCGAAAATGGCCTCTGTATGGAAACTACCCGGTTTCTACATTATCTTTAAAATCTAACCTGCCACTTACACCATCAAACACATGTCCCGGCCTCCCCAATTATTTGATCCTGGAACGACCAAAGATCTCTGTTCCCACTTTTAAATGTAAATCCAGGATTGCAGGAATTTGCTGTTCACTTAATGGTTCCTGACTGTGACTAACTAAAAGCAGTTAAAACCGAAAAGCAACGAATGAAGTATCTTGTGATTCACAACATGGGAATTAATTACTGCACCTACACTGTTTTTCGGCTGCTTATAATGCAATTAAAAACATTGAACCAAATTTTTACGAATCGAGAAGATAATTTATTTTCTTCCAGCTATTTAAACCAAGGTTCTAGCTCAAAAGCATAATTCTTCTATTCTATAACCTTTTCATAATACGACCAATTCAAATTTAATTTTTGGTAAACATTTAAAATTACTTTGCCTCATACTTTTGCCTCAAATTACAAGAGATGGGTTTTTTGAAAAATCATATAAACTACTTTTCGCTTCCTTTTATGAGGAATGAAATCGGTTTTTGCTTTTATGGAGAAAAAAAATCCCGCATGGGGAGATACCGTGTAATTCACACCAGAGCCTGTGAATTATTACCTGAAAAATCTGCCAGGTTCAAATTAGGCTTTTTTGAAAGCTATGAAGAAGTTTTGAAAGAAGGAGAAAAACATCTTGGCCAGGTAAGACTATGCTCATTTTGCTGCAAATTTAGGTGATCATAAAAATTAGAACTGAATTAGCCAAAAAGTCCCAACATAAAAATGAAAAAGCCCGATCGCACTGATCAGGCTTTTTTTTATTCGATATTTTTAAAACATAATAGACCTAAGGTTCAGTTTCTAAACCTTCAGACACTATCAAATTTCAATAATTATTCTCAAATTATACGTTAAGCACAATTACATTCACAATAGCCCCAATAACTGCGATTAGAATTAATGCCAAAGCAAGAGTTACGCCAATTTTAGCAAAAATATTCAGGCCTCGCAGGGATCTGTTATAATTATCAACAAAATCTGTAAAAATTTCCATACGCCTTCCTCTTTTAATGTTAATATTCAACTCTCTTAAAAATAAGCAGTTAGAAGCCGTTTTCAAAAAATAATCGTTGAACATACAATATTTTAGCCGTAAGAAACGTTGCGCTGAATTTTCCTAGGAATATTTTGTTAAAATACCGTTAAACAAAACAAAAAATTCCTTTCTCTCCTCGTATTTGACCAGCTAAATCAAGCTAAAAGATGACTTCCATCATGGCATGGCTTCAGTTTATTACCGAATTTAAATCCGGCAAATTTCAGCCTAACCTGAACCAACTGGAATATCGCGGTTATGAAAAAGTCTAATTTAGAAGTATACTTGCTGCTTCCAATCAAAAATTTTATTGAAAAGAAAACATCTGTAGGGGTAAGCCTGATTATTTCTACAGTTCTGGCGCTCGCTATTGCCAATTCCCCCCTGGCGAATTTCTACCATGATTTCTGGGAGCAGGAGATCTACCTGGGTCTGAATGAGTTCTTAATTAGCAAAAGCCTAATTCACTGGATTAATGACGGGCTAATGTCTATGTTCTTCTTCCTGGTTGGGCTGGAACTCAAAAAAGAAATACTCTACGGCGAATTATCAACTCCCAGAAAAGCAATTCTACCGGTAGCAGCAGCCCTTGGCGGAATGTTATTTCCAGCTCTGATCTATTTCCTTTTCAATTCCGGATCTGATTCTTTTTCAGGATGGGGTATTCCAATGGCAACAGATATAGCTTTTGCCCTGGGAATTCTATATCTGCTAAGTGACACAGTCCCGGTAGCGCTAAAAATCTTCCTAACCGCCATAGCAATAGCAGACGATATGGGAGCGGTTCTCGTTATCGCATTCTTTTATACTGAAGAGATCTCAATTCAAAGCCTGGGCATTGGACTATTCTTTCTTTTAATTTTAATAATGGCAAATTACATTGGTATTAGAAATATGCTATTCTATGCCGTAATGGGCATAGGCGGATTGTGGTTGGCTGTGATGCTTTCCGGAATACATGCGACTATTGCAGCAGTTCTGGCGGCATTTGCAATACCAACAAGTAAAAAGATAAATACAGGTTTGTTTCTTCGTAAAGCTAAAATAATGTCTGGACGAATAAGAAATTTAATGCAGAGGACTTACGTGCCAGTTTCCAAAAATCAGGAAGAAGTTTCAAATACCATAGAAAAGTTTTCCCTTCTGGCACAGGATGCCACCCCTCCTCTCCAGAGAATTGAAAACTCATTGCAACCCTTTGTTAATTTTATAGTCCTTCCTTTGTTCGCTTTTGCCAATGCCGGAGTTAGCTTTAATTCAGAATCACTCTCTTATTTTCTAACACCTATCAGCCTGGGAATAATCCTGGGATTGATCTTTGGTAAATTCTTCGGAATCGTACTTTTTACAAAGCTTATGGTAGGAATGAAAATATCCAGCTTACCTAAAAAAGTTGAATGGAACCATATCTATGGCGTAGGCTTACTGGGAGCAATAGGTTTCACCATGTCCCTGTTTATCACAGAACTGGCCTTTGAAAACCAGGCCTATTTAGATCAGGCTAAAATTGGGGTGTTCTCGGCTTCCCTACTGGCCGGAATACTCGGGTTCTTCTATCTTAAACGAATAAACCGTTAAATTTTAATCCATAGCTAAACCTCTTCAGAACTATTTTTTCCTGAAGAAAATTGAGATCGGGACTCCCTGGAAGTCAAACTCCTGTCTTAATTTATTTTCTAAGAACCTTTTATAAGGATCTCTTACGTATTGAGGAAGATTACAGAAAAAAGCAAATTGAGGATGCGGTGTTGGCAGCTGCATACAGAATTTGATCTTTACAAATTTACCTTTGTATGCAGGTGGTGGATTCCTCTCGATAATAGGAAGCATTACATCATTAAATTCTCTGGTTTTGATCTTTTTACTTCTATTCTCAAAAACCTTTACTGCAGTCTCTATGGCTTTAAAAACCCTTTGCTTAGTAAGTACAGAGATGAAAATGATCGGCACATCTGTAAAAGGTTCGATCTCACGACGAATCATCGCTTCATACTCCTTCATGGTATTGGTTTCCTTATCTACAAGATCCCATTTATTCACCAGGATCACGATCCCTTTATTATTCCTTTGAGCCAGCCAGAATATATTCTGAACCTGACCATCAAACCCACGCGTAGCATCAAGAACAAGCAAACAAACATCTGCATTCTCAATGGCACGAACAGATCGCATTACAGAATAGAATTCAAGGTTTTCTTTCACCTTAGACTTTCTTCTGATACCTGCAGTATCTACAAGATTAAATTCAAAACCATATCGATTATACCTTGTATCTATAGAATCCCGGGTTGTCCCAGCAATATCCGTTACTATGTATCGGTCCTCACCTATCAGCGCATTTATAAAAGAAGATTTACCCGCATTAGGCCTTCCTACTACGGCAAATCTTGGTAATTCAGATTCCTCTTCATGCTCAATTTCCGGCAGGGCTTTGATAAGAGCGTCCAATAAATCTCCTGTTCCACTACCATTTGTACTGGCAATTGGGAAATATTCACCTAAGCCGAGCGAGTAAAATTCCACCGCATTGGCCAAACGCTTATTATTGTCAACCTTATTCACAGCCAGTAAAACAGGTTTATTTACTTTTCTCAGGAGATTTGCAACCTCCTCGTCCATTGAAGTAACTCCGGTTTCTACATCTACCATAAAAATTATGGCATCGGCCTCATCAATGGCAAGTTCAACCTGCTTATCAATTTCAGCTTCGAAAATATCGTCACTCCCTTTTACATATCCACCGGTATCGATCAAAGAAAATCTTTTTCCATTCCAGTCAGACTTCCCATAATGTCTGTCTCGGGTTACCCCGCTAACAGAATCAATAATGGCTTCACGACGCTGTATAAGTCGGTTGAAAAAAGTTGATTTACCTACATTAGGTCTACCCACAATGGCGACAATATTGCCCATAACTATAAATTGATTTCAGGAAGCAAAATTAATGGTTTTTAACCAATTAGAATGATTCCTGGATTAAGCTGAAAAGTTTATTTTTTATCGTTGTACCCGAACCTTCGAAGCTGCTTGGCATCGCTTCGCCAGTTTTTATTCACCTTTACGTATAACTCAAGATGAACCTGTTTTCCAAAGAACTTTTCAAGATCTTTTCTGGCTTCCACGCCCACTCTTTTAAGAGCGGCTCCTTTATGACCAATAATGATCCCCTTTTGGGTCTCACGTTCTACCATGATCACACTACGCATTCTAATGATCTTATCTTCCTCGAAAAATTCACTGGTTTCGATCTCAACACTGTAAGGTATCTCCTTTTTGTAATGCATCAGGATCTTTTCGCGAATGATCTCATTCACAAAAAATCTTTCCGGTTTGTCGGTAAGCGTATCCTTCGGATAAAATGCCGGAGATTCCGGTAATAATTCTATAATTCTATTGAAAACCTCAGAAACATTAAAGCCTTCTAAAGCCGAAATTGGGTGAATTTCAGCCGTAGGAACTTTTTCAGCCCAGTATTTAACCTGTTCTTCCAGTTGTTCCTGATTCGATTTATCGATCTTGTTCAAAAGCAAAAGTACAGGTACTTCAGAATGAGCAATTTTATTGAAAAATGCTTCGTCCTTTAATCCCTGTTCACCGATCTCCACGATGTAAATAAGCACATCTGCATCTTCAAAAGCAGATTTAACGAAATCCATCATGGAAGCCTGCAATTCATAAGCCGGTTTAATAATTCCCGGTGTATCACTCAAAATCACCTGGAAATCTTCCCCATTAACAATACCCAGTATCCTGTGACGGGTTGTCTGCGCTTTGGAAGTGATTATAGAAAGTCTTTCTCCAACAAAAGCATTCATTAGAGTAGATTTTCCCACGTTAGGATTACCAATAATATTTACAAATCCGGCCTTATGTGCCATAACTAAATTTTTTGCAAAGGTATTTCATTTGGAATCTGTTACCTAATCTTTATTGAATTTCTAACAATTGACGCTCAGCAGCTTGAATATTTAGTATTTAATGGAAAGAATATGCCTATTTTAATAATATAACTCATTGAAAATCACAATTTAATAAAAATATGAATCAAGCCTTTCAAAGAGTTGCGCTTCTATTTTTAATGACTATTTTTGCCGCTTCTTAAAATCAAGCTGAAAAAGCCCATTATGAAAAAAGTTCTCAACCTGTTCGACTTCAAGCAAGAAGTTAACTATAAGACGGAAGTGCTGGCCGGATTAACAGTGGCGATGACCATGATCCCCGAATCACTCTCGTTCGCTATTTTAGCCGGATTCCCGCCATTAATGGGGTTATATGCTTCCTTTATAATGGGTTTGATTACGGCAATATTTGGCGGAAGACCAGGAATGATTTCCGGAGGTGCGGGCGCAACCGTAATTGTTTTAATTGCTTTAATGAAATCTAATGGCCTGGAATATGTTCTTGCAGCAGTGGCTTTAGCAGGAGTTATCCAGATTGTAATTGGAGTTTTCAAGCTTGGGAAATTTATACGTTTAGTACCTCATCCCGTAATGTTTGGATTTGTGAACGGCTTAGCTATCATTATATTCATGTCTCAGTTAGACCAGTTTAAAACTGTGGTCAATGGTGACATTGTATGGCTCACCGGAACTTCATTATATATTATGGCCGGTTTAGTAGCCTTAACCATTGCTATAGTGGTATTGCTCCCTAAGCTTACTAAAGCAGTTCCTTCTTCTTTAGTGGCCATCATAGTAGTCTTCATTTTGGTATATTTCCTTGGGATAGACACTAAAACAGTGGAAGATATCGCCTCTGTTAGCGGTGGTTTTCCTCCTTTTCATATACCTAGCATTCCTTTAAACTGGGAAACATTGAAACTTATTGCGCCATATTCTATGATCATGGCGGCTGTAGGTTTAACAGAAGGCTTACTTACCTTGAACCTGGTAGATGAAATTACAGAAACTAAAGGTAGTGGTAATAGAGAATGTATTGCTCAAGGAGGCGCTAACGTACTAAATGGATTCTTCTTTGGAATGGGTGGATGTCCAATGATCGCTCAAACCCTTGTAAATCTATCTGCAGGCTCCAGAGCAAGATTATCTGGAATAGTGGCAGCTTTTACCATTCTTGCTATAGTGCTATTTGGCGCTCCAATAATAGAACAAGTACCAATGGCAGCTCTTGTAGGAGTAATGATCATGGTAGCCATAGGAACTTTTGAGTGGGCCAGTTTAAAGATTTTCAATAAAGTCCCTAAGAAAGATATTTTCCTGGTAATTATAGTTGCACTAATAACGGTTATTCTGCACAATCTGGCTTTAGCCGTTCTGGTTGGAGTTATTCTTTCGGCCTTGTTCTTTGCCTGGGAAAGTGCCAAGAGAATTAGAGCCCGAAAAAGTATTGATGAAAACGGTGTAAAGCACTATGAAATATATGGGCCATTATTCTTTGCCTCAACTACTAATTTCGCAGAGAAATTTGATGTAATTAACGATCCGGAAGAGATTATAATCGATTTTAAAGATAGTCGTGTTGCCGACATGTCTGCTATTGAAGCTTTAAATCAAGTAACTCAGCGATATAGTAAAGCTGGCAAGAAAGTACATTTAAGGCATTTAAGTAAGGATTGCCGAAGATTACTAGAGAATGCTGATGCTCTAATAGAAGTAAATATTCTTGAAGATCCAACTTATAAAGTCGCTGCAGATAAGGCCTAAAGCTTATTGTCATTGATCTCTATCCAGTAACCATCAGGATCCTGAAGATAGATTTGCTTAATACCATCCGGGCGGGTATTCGTAGTTTTGACCTCGCCCGGCCAGTTTTCAAAAGAAATTTCCTTTTCTTTCAGAAATGACATCAGTTTTTCCAGGTCTGAAGTATTTATAGCCATATGAAATCCTTTGTGCTTTTCAGGCATTTCCTCACTTTCAATTAAATGTATCTGGGTTTTATCTCCAAGCTGGAACCATCTTATATGATCTGGGAGTCCTCCATTAGGAATTTCTTTCAATCCTAAAACATCACCGTAAAATTTAGCTGAAGCATTTACATCTTGCACCATAATGGCATCATGATCTTTTTTGAAATTAAAAGGATTGCTTTGGGCTGAAATATTATTCATAGTGAGGAATATTAGAAAGAAAAAACAGAAAGCTTTCATGGAAGCGATTTTTATCTATTAAAGGTAAGACTAAATTATTTCTTTTAGGCCTGGGTCTTTTTATAGTTTTTTCAAGTCATAATAGAATAAAATTAATTAACCTGGGATTGGTTTTAATAACCTTATATCCTCTTAAAATATTTTAAACATTACTTAAAATTACCCAGAAGCACATTTAATATTCCTAACTTTCTGAGACCAAAAAATCAGCGTAAAATATGACTGCCCTTAGCGAAGACAAATTCGAAAATATTCTATCCATTCAGAACAAATGCACCCGGCTAAACCTGAATGAGAATATTTACGGAACCTTTGCAGAAATTGGTGCAGGCCAGGAGACAGTAAGGCATTTTTTCAGGGCCGGAAATCCAAAAGGGACTATCGCCAAGACCCTTAGTGCATATGACAAGGATTTTAGTGATGCAATCTACGGTTTAGATTCCCAGAACCGATATGTGACAGTGGAACGCCTAAAAAGGATGATCGATTATGAAGCTGAATTGATAGAACAGCGACTTTCAAGAAAAAAATATCCCGATAAACTTTTCTTTAGCTATGCCAACACCGTCGCCACTATAGACTGGGCTAAGAAATACAAAGGGCACGGTTGGCTTGGAATAAAATTTCAAAGGGAACCCAAACAGGATTATAGCGAGATCATTCTTCACGTTCAGTTTCATGAAAACAACGCCTCTCAGCAACAGATAAGCCTTGGAGTCATGGGCGTAAATTTAATTTATGCAGCTTTTTATCAAAGTGACGATCCCAGAGTACTAATTGAAAAATTATACGATCATTTAAGTAAGGACAAGATCGAAATAGATTCGATTAATTTCAAGGGACCGGTTTTCGATCATGTAGACAACAGATTAATGAGCCTCGAACTTGTTAAAGAAGGTATTACCGAGGCCGTGATGTTCTCACCGGAAGGAAATAACATTCTGCCGGCAAACGTACTATACAAAAAGAATATTCTAACCTTAAGAGGAAGTTTCAGGCCGGTTACCAATCTAAACCTGAACATGTTCATGAGTGCCAGAAAACTTTTCCTGGCGCAGGAAAATGTAGATCCTGATAAAACAGTGATCATTTTTGAAATGACCTTAAACAACCTGAAATCTGAAGGAGATAATGGTGATGGCATCAACGAAAAAGACTTTCTGGATCGGGCAGATCTACTTTGCGCTTCAGGTCAAACAGTAATGATCTCCAACTTCCAGGAATATTATAAAGTTGTAGAGTATTTCGCTTTGCATACTAAAAAGGAATTGGGACTGGTTATGGGCGTAGACAACCTGGTGGATATTTTCAATGAAAGGTATTACCGTCACCTAAGTGGTGGCATCCTTGAGGCCTTCGGAAAATTATTCTTTAAAAGTTTGAAGGTATACCTATACCCGATGAAAGATGAAGAAACCGGAGAAATTATCAATAGCAAAAATCTGAAAGTGCACCCTAGGGTAAAAGAGCTCTACAAATTCTTTGTAGACAATGGTAAGGTGATCGATATTGAGGATTACAATGAAGAATACCTCGATATTCATTCAAGAAAGGTTTACAATATGATCCTGGAGGGTGACGATCGATGGGAAAACATGGTGCCAGGATTAACCGCAAAAATGATCAAGGAGAAAAATATGTTTAGTAAAGAAAAGGCTTCTCATACCGACAGTTGATCAGGTGGAAAATTCTGTCTTCAATCCTCGGTCATACATCACAATACTACCAGCAACTGATACATTCAGGCTTAGTTTAGATTTAAATTTCACCAGGTAGTGAGATTTTTCAATGGCTGTATTAGACAGCCCATGATCTTCCGCTCCCAATAAATAAACACATCGCCTGGGATGTTTAAACTCTTCCAGTGGCGTAGCTTCTTTAGTTAATTCAACCCCAACAAGCATGGCGCCCTTTGGAAGATGCGCGTAAAAATCCTCGAAAGTCTTATAATGGAAATAAGGCATGGCGCCAACCGCTTTATGGGTATCACAGGCCTGTTTAGAATAGCGGTTCCCAATGGTAAAAATAAAACTCGCACCCATATTCTGGGCCGACCTCCACAAAACCCCTAAGTTTTCGGGAGTTTTACCATTTTGAATTCCAATCCCAAAGAAGCCCTGTTGAAGATTATCTGTTTCCATGAGGCAAAAGTAATATTCTATTTCGAGCAACCCCAAATTGAAGTTTTTTGTATTCCAATCAATCTTTTTCAATTGGAATTATTTAAATAGTAGCATGATTTACAAATAGTTATATTAATTTAGAAGTACTATCAACCAATTCAATAAATCAAAATGACCACAACTATTTTAAAATTCCAAAATATGAAAAGAGCTGTTCAGGGCTTGTTTTTTGCTTCACTATTATTCCTTACCTCCTGTAATGATAAAGATTATAAAGAGGTCCCCGAGGAAAAGAAAATGACCTTAAATGACAGCATTAAACGTGGTGAATACCTCGTTAAAACAATTGGATGCCATGATTGCCATTCACCAAAAGGCATGACAGAAAGGGGACCTGCAGAGATCGCAGAACTTGCACTTTCCGGTTATAAGACCGGAGACAGTCTCCCACCAATGAACACCGATGCTCTCAAAAATGGCTGGATGCTTATGAATGGACAACTGACAGCTTTTGTGGGCCCATGGGGAGTATCTTACGCCGCAAATATAACTTCAGATGATACCGGGATTGGAAACTGGACGATGGAAAGGTGGAAAACTGCCATGAGAGAAGGGAAATTAAAAGGAGATAAAAATGGACGTATGATGCTTCCTCCAATGCCATGGCAAAACTTTGCAAAATTAAACGATGAAGATCTGGAATCTATGTTCAAGTACTTGAAAAGTACCAACCCGGTAGAGAATGCGGTTCCTTCTCCTATTCCGCCAAATAAACTGGAAAGTTTAAAGACTACCTGATTAAAATCTTTCTAATTACTCAAAATCAGGAATAAAAAGGCTGCTATCCCGGCCCCTATTATGGGGCCTATTACCGGGATCCAGGAATACCCCCAGTTACTATGCGTTTTCCCTTTAATAGGCAGTAAAGCATGAATGATACGTGGTCCCAGATCCCTGGCAGGATTTATGGCGTAACCGGTAGTTCCACCAAGGCTTAATCCTATACCCCAAACGATAAGGGCAACCGGAAGAGCTCCTATTGAACCTAGTCCGACTTTGGTTTGGGTTCCATCATCTATTTTTGCTCCCGTAAAATAAAACACTGCTATAAGAAGGACAAAAGTCCCTAATATCTCACTCAGTATATTTCGCCAGGTATGGGGAATAGCTGGAGAAGTACAGAATACAGCTCTCTTAAGTTCGGCATTGGAGGTGCGATCAAAATGATCTTTATACATAAAATAAACAAGGGTCGCTCCTATCATGGCACCAATGAACTCTCCCAAAATATAAACAGGCACTTCTTCCCAGGGAAATAAACCTCCAAATGCAAGTCCTAAAGTTACCGCCGGATTTAAATGAGCTCCGCTATGAGGTCCTGCGACAACTACACCAGCGAATACTGCAAGCCCCCAGGCCGTGGTTATGCTCATCCACCCTGCTCCTTAACCTTTCGTGTCCTTGAGGATCTCGTTAGCTACATTGCCACCACCTAAGAGGATAAGTAAACCTGTACCAAGAATTTCAGCGATAAATGGTGTCATAGTTCAAATTAAAGTTCAGTCCACTGCTCTACAGCCCTTACAGCTTTATACCAGCCTTGTATTCCGGCTCCTATCGCAGTTCGTTCTGTAGACGGATCAAACTTCTTATCCTCCATCCATATCTTCTCAAGAGCTTCGATATCTTCCCAAAAACCTACGGCAAGACCTGCGAGATAGGCAGCACCTAATGCTGTGGTCTCGGTGATCTTTGGCCTGATGGTTATCGTATCTAAAACGTCTGACTGGAATTGCATTAAAAGATCATTTACAGTTGCACCCCCGTCTACCCTTAATTCTCCAATCTTAATTCCTGAGTCGGCTTCCATCGCTTTCATTATATCCATAGATTGGTATGCCACGGCCTCCAGAGATGCCCTGGCTATATGCGCATCTGTAGATCCCCTGGTCAAGCCCATAATTGTTCCTTTAGCCTTCTGATTCCAGTGTGGGGCGCCCAGCCCTGCGAAGGAAGGCACGAAATAAACCCCACCGGAATTTTCAATGCTCGCGGCAAGCTTTTCAACATCTTGAGAATTTTTAATTATTCCAAGTCCATCCCTTAACCACTGTACCACGGCTCCCCCAATGAAGATACTCCCTTCCAGGGCATACACAACATCATCACCTATCTTCCAGGCGACAGAAGTAAGAAGGTTATTTCCCGAAAGAACTGGTTTCTTACCAATGTTCATAAGCATAAAACAACCGGTTCCGTAAGTATTTTTTACCATTCCTTTTTTTGTACATAACTGCCCGAATAAAGCAGCCATTTGATCTCCGGCAATTCCTGAAATAGGAATGCGGGAAGCGAATAAACTGGATTCTATATGACCATAAACTTCACTTGAATCACGGACCTCGGGAAGCATAGAATAAGGAATGTCAAAAATTTCCAGAAGCTCTTTATCCCAGCTTAAAGAATGTATATTGTAAAGCATAGTTCGGGAGGCATTGGTCACATCGGTAACATGTAATTTCTTCTTGCTGAAATTATAAACCAGCCAGGAATCTATTGTTCCCAAAGCGAGTTCACCAGATTCTGCCATTTTACGGGCACCGTCAACATTATCCAGTATCCATTTTAATTTGGTAGCCGAAAAATAGGAATCTATGATAAGGCCTGTTTTTTCCCTGATCACTTTATCCATTCCATTATTTTTCAACTCCTCGCAATAATGCAGCGTCCTTTTATCCTGCCAGACAATAGCATTATACACCGGTTTTCCAGTTTTTTTATTCCAGACCACACAGGTTTCCCGCTGATTTGTAATTCCAATAGCAGCCACGTCTTCTCCCTGAATACCTTCTTTGGTAACAGCTTCTGCAGCTACCCCAGCCTGGGAAGACCATATTTCCATGGGGTCATGTTCCACCCATCCAGGCTGCGGGAATATTTGCCTAAATTCTCTCTGGGCTTTCGATACCGCCTTTCCCTCTTTATCGAATAGAATAGCTCTGGAACTTGTTGTGCCCTGGTCTAAGGCGAGAATATACTTTCCCATTATTCTTGAATTTTAATTTTTCCGGAAGTACTTATTTCTGTTTGAATCATGTAATTCGTTTTTACCAGTTCCCGGAATTCATCCACCTGGCTCTTTATCCAATTTCTGTCACGATCCAGTTCTTCTGCCATAAGCTTTGCCACTTCAGGTGCTACTTCGTAAGCCGCCATGGCATCCAGAAAGAGCATCCTTACTCTGCGCGCGAGCACATCTTCAAGGCTTCTGGCCATTTCATATTTCACCGCCCAGATGACTTCAGCTTTTAGATAAGGCAAACTTTCATGAATTCTTTTTCCCAGTTCTGGTCTTTCTGCAATAAGATCCTGGATCAGTGATTTATCGCTCCCGTAAATATGTAAATGATTCTTGCGGTGCTTATGACTTTTGGCACCATGCACCAGAAAATTTTCAGTCATGCACTTTCGTGGTGGAAGACGGTTTTGCTCGATAGCAAAGTCCAGGGTATCCTCCGCCATTTTTCTATACGTAGTCCATTTTCCACCGGTAATGGTTAGTAAACCAGCATCTGAAAACTCTATCTTATGACCACGTGATATTTCCTTGGTACTTTTCTCTTCACCTTCGTTTGCCACGAGCGGCCTGAGACCGGCGAAAACGCTTTTTACATCAGATCGAGAAACCTTTTTCTTTATATACTTATTGAAGGTATTTATGATGAATTCAATTTCTTTTTCCAGAGCTTTAGGCTCAAGCTCCGGTTTTTCCAGAAGAGTATCTGTAGTCCCTACCAGCACCTTCCTGTTCCAGGGAACTGCGAAAAGCACTCTACCATCATCTGTCTTCGGAATCATAAGGGCATCTTCTCCCGGAAAGAATTTCTTGTCAAAAACCAGGTGAACACCCTGACTAGCTCTAATAAGTGATTTTGCCTCAGGATTGGCCATTTTGCGAACGTAATCTACAAATACACCAGTGGCATTTACAATAAGCTTACCTTTGAAATCGTAAATCTTACCAGTTTCTATATCCCTGGCTGTAACTTTATTTACGGTTTCACTACCATCACTAGAGATACCTTCCACTTTAAAATGGTTCAGTGCTACACCGCCATTTTCAATACAGGTTTGTGCAATATTTACAGCTAGTCGAGCATCGTCAAATTGCCCGTCCAGGTATATTACACCTCCCCTGAGATCTTCTTCTACGAGAGATGGAAGTCGTTCTGTAACTTCAGCGTTACTTATCCGTTCAGATTTACCCATACTTAATTTACCGGCAAGAAAATCATAGGTCTTTAATCCAAAATTATAATACAAACCCTCCCACCACAAGTAATTGGGGATAATGAACTTTTGTTTTTTTACAAGGTGCGGAGCGTTCTTGGCCAGCAAACCTCTTTCATGTAATGCCTCTCTTACCAGTTCAATATTTCCCTGGGCCAGGTATCTAATTCCGCCATGAACCAGTTTTGTACTTCTACTGGAGGTACCCTTGGCGAAATCTACCTGTTCCAGTAACAAGGTTTTGTATCCGCGGGTTATGGCATCTAAGGCTATTCCTAATCCCGTTGCACCACCACCAATGATGATAAGATCCCATTTTTTATTCTTCTGGGCTTCCTTTAATAAACGATTCCTTGAAAAAACTGAATACTTCAAAAGCAATTTTTATTTCCTAACCTCTCTAATTTAGGATTTTATCTTGAATCCCTATCCAGTTTATGTTGGATTAGCATTCGTTTAATTTTTATTATAACTAAAAAATCCCGCTTTTTGCGGGATTCTCTTTTTACTTTACTTCGAAAGTTTTAAGCAAGCCTTTGCTTTGTGGATCTGGCACTTCCGAGATCAGGGCGTAATTACCAGGATTTAAATCAGCAGTAAAATAACCTTTGTTGCCGGCCCGCATCTCCTGCATTCCTCCCATGAATTTAAACCCCTGTGGTGCCGGAGTCTGTAATCCCTCAGGATCGGCCCAATTCATCCATTTATTAAGCGCAGCCATATCTACACCTTCATCAAACCTTACCAGGTGTACATCCTGCATAACAAAATTTTCGTGCAATTTCTGTTCGCCAAAATCTACTTCAAAAGTTTTCTCACCTGCCGACACGTTATCATTTAGAACAATACCATCTTCAGTATTAATGCTTATCGAGTAGTCTGCCTTCGGAGCTTCTGCTTCTTCACCTTGAGATTCCACAACATTAATTTGTTTAGCCATTCCCTGGGTATTATGAAAAACACCATTAGCCATTTTCACATAACATTCGATGACATAAGTTCCAGGCTCCAGGTAAATTGTAGACTGCGCTGTACTTTTAGGTGCAATTAGACCAACCCCGCCGGTATA
>CBDTXN010000057.1:0-14905 GCA_965364455.1 uncultured Flavobacteriaceae bacterium | reverse complement strand
GGATCAGAATTTTCTCTGACTCCTCAAGCTACTCCTGACTGTGATGATACTGATGCTTCGATCAATCCTGGGGCGCCAGAGACTGCAGGCAATGAAGTAGATGAAAATTGTGACGGAATTGTAGAAAATAATCCTCCTTCAGATATTGAAGCAATATATTCTATTGAGGAAGCCAAAGAAATAGATGATTATCAGTCCGGAGATATTCTTGCTAGAGTAAGCGATGAAGATGGTTTAATCACCTCTGCTCAAATTACCGGAGGAATCCTTCCGGCAGGTATAATTATGAATGACGATGGTAGTTTTGAGATTAACGATGCTACTATTCTTGAGGCTGGTGAGTATTCTTTAGAGATCACCACTAACGATGAAAAAGGTGGAGTGACCGTTCAAACGATTATTCTGGTCATAAATACGGATACAGATTTTGATGACGACGGACTTCTGAATGACGAAGAAGAGATCTTAGGAACAGATCCTAATGACCCTGATTCTGATGGAGACGGATTAACCGATGGAGAGGAAGTTCTCGTAATTGATAACCCGATTACCGATGCAGGGCCTGTTGAAGTTAGTGATCCACTGAATGAATGTGATCCATTCCAGACTTCAGATAATTGTGATCCTGATAATGATGGATTAACTAATGCTGAAGAGATGTCGGCTGGAACCGATATGAACGATCCAGATTCTGATAACGATGGCCTGAACGATGGAGAGGAAGTAAATGGGATTGATGATCCTTCAACCGAAATAGTTGCCGAAGGAGTAAGTGATCCTTTAGATCCATGTGACCCTAACAGGATCACTTCAGATTGCTTTGATAATGGACCGGAGGTTATTCAGAAATTATCACCGAACGGGGATGGTATCCATGACTATTTTGAAATAAAGGGTATCGAAACCTTTGAAGCAAATACTCTCGAAATATTCAACAGATGGGGCGTAGTGGTTTACGAAGCCAAAGATTATGGAGATAATAGCAAGTTATTCAAAGGAATTTCTGAAGGACGATTAACCGTAAGAAGGGGAGAAGAACTTCCGGCTGGAACCTATTTCTATGTGCTTAAATACAAGGATGGGGAATGGAAATCGAAATCAGGTTATTTATATCTAAACAGATAAAAAAGCAAACATGAAAAAGTATATAATCATAATCATATTTTTTATTGGGCTTACCGGGTATTCACAACAGGATGCCCAATACACTCAATATATGTATAACACCTCGCTTTTTAATCCGGCTTATGTGGGTTCTGAAGATTTCCTGAAGATATCAGGTGTTTACAGGTCTCAATGGGTGGGGCTGGATGGTGCTCCGGAAACCTTTTCTCTGAGTCTTAATGACAGGATCGGGAAGAATGTTGGGATTGGAGGATCCATAATTTCAGATAAAGTGGGTCCCAGCAATGAAACTATAATTAATGCCGATTTTTCCTATACTATAAATTTTGAAAACACTGCTCTGGCTTTCGGATTAAAGGCCAGCGCTAATATTCTGAATGTAGATTTTAGTCAGTTAACAGGTTCTGATACCGACATGGAGTTTGAAGAAAATGTTGACGATAGGTTTACTCCTAATGTTGGAGCCGGAGTCTATTTTTATAGTGATAAATATTACGTTGGATTATCCGTTCCACAATTGCTTGAAACAAGTCATTATGAACGTAACGAACTTCGGGAAACTTACCTCGCTAAAGAGCGTTTTCATACCTATTTCATGGGAGGATATGTTTTTAACCTGAATGAAAATCTAAAACTTAAACCGGCCTATCTTTTAAAGGTAACAGATGGGGCTCCTTTGCAACTGGATCTTTCGGCAAATTTCCTTTTACTGGATCGCTTTACATTAGGAGCTTCCTATAGATTGAATTCAGCAGTAAGTGCCCTGGCGGGATTCCAGGTTTTCAATAATGTATTTGTAGGTTACTCCTATGATGCCGACACCACTGAGCTGAGAAGTTATAACTCCGGTTCTCATGAGATCGTTCTAAGGTTTGACGTAATTAGTTCATTAAAGAAATATATGTCTCCAAGATTCTTCTAAGTAGAAACCTGTTTTTAATTTAAATGATCCCGTTAGTTCATCTATCGGGATTTTTATTTTTGATCTATTAAAATTAAAATCGGGAATTTTTTGGTCTAGAAACGTAAGGATTCAGCTGAAATAAGACCAAAATGTGGGTTGCAGAAATGCGCCTTTTTGAATTTATAATTTATGGGTAAAAAGAATATAGATTATTCTGTTCTCGAACTTGCGGTGGTAGGACAGGATATTCCACATACTGAAGTTTTTGAGAATTCTGTTGAACTGGCAAGAACTGCGGAAAAATTAGGATATAAAAGATTCTGGCTGGCTGAACATCATAATATGGTGAGTATTGCCAGTTCGGCAACTACGGTTCTTATGAGCCATATAGCCGGTAAGACTAAAACTATAAGAGTAGGTTCTGGTGGGATTATGCTGCCAAACCATTCACCTTTGATCGTTGCTGAGCAGTTCGGAACTCTGGGTTCGTTATATCCAAATAGAATTGACATGGGACTGGGCAGAGCTCCGGGAACAGACCAGGTAACTGCGCATGCGATTAGAAGTGACCGGATGAATTCGGTTTTTAAGTTTCCACATGAAATAGATGAGATCCAGACGTACTTCAGTAATGAGATGTCCACAAAAAAGGTACGCGCTACTGTAGCCGAAGGGGTAGACATTCCTATGTACATTTTGGGTTCCAGTACAGACAGTGCTCATGTTGCAGCTCAAAAAGGACTTCCATATGTTTTTGCCAGTCATTTTGCCCCGGCTCAACTGTTTCAGGCAATGGAGATCTATTACAAAGAATTTCAACCATCAAAATATCTTGATAAGCCTTATAGCATTGCGGGAATTAATGTGATCGCAGCAGATACTACTGAAGAAGCCGAAAGGATCTCAACCAGTTCCCTTAAAATGATGCTGGGCGTGATGACGGGTAATCTGGATTACCTTCAACCTCCTGAAGATATGAATCCTGAATTAAGAGCAATTCGGGAAAACCCTTCTTTACAGAGAATGCTTCAATATTCATTCGTGGGTGCCCGCGACTCAGTTAAAGCTCAAACAGAAGAATTTATTGAAAAGACCGGTGTGGATGAGGTTATCGTAGCTTCTCATATTTACCATCAGAAGGACCGATTGAAATCTATCAGGATCTTTTCTGAAATAATGGAAGAGATCAATCAGCCGGCTGAAGCAAATATTAAACTTCCTTAAATTCTTATAAAAACGGTTAAATATTAGCCGGTTAGGGTCTTTCATTTCCTTTTTCTGAAGTAAAATCTTTACCTTAAAAAGAAAAATTATGGAAGAAATAGTTAAGATAAGATCTATTGAGCAGGTGACTCCTGATGTAAAACAATTTAAGGTTGACAAACCTAAAGGCTATAGTTTTACTCCGGGCCACGCAACCGAAGTATCTATTAATAAACCAGACTGGAAAGACAAGAAGCGACCGTTTACTTTCACTAGTCTAAATGAAGATGATTTCCTTGAATTTACCATAAAGATATATCCCGATCACGATGGGGTGACTGAAGAGTTGGATAAACTAAAACCTGGCGATGAACTTATTATCGGCGATTCATGGGGAGCTATAGAATATAAAGGTCCCGGGTATATCATTGCAGGTGGAGCAGGGATCACTCCATATATTGCCATGCTTCGGGATCTGCATGATAAGAAAAAAGACAGTGGCCTTTACCTGATATTCTCCAATAAGACCGATGAAGATATAATCCTTAAGGATGAACTCGATAAGTTATTGAATAAGAAAACTACGTATGTGGTAACAGATCAGGAGGATACCAAGCATAAAAATGCATATATAAATGAAGAATTTCTGAAAAATGAGATTGATGATGTTCAGAAAAGATTCTATGTCTGTGGCCCTCCAAAAATGGTTGAAGAGATAAATAAGATATTAGAAAATATGGGAGCCGATACAGATTCGGTTCAGCTGGATGATCAATAAAAAGTAAGATGCGAGCAGGATTCTAAATCCTGCTCTTTTTTTATCCGAGATATACTAAAGCAAGGAAAGCAGGTATGCTGATTCCTAAAGAAATTAGAGCTGGTTTAACCCAGCTTTTCTTTTCATATTCGGTCTCTTTTCCAATATATCCATTCCAGAAATATTCCGTTAGAATAAAACCTCCGAGCAGGTTTAGCGGAAGGGAGAGATTCGTTCCTCCTTTTATAGAGCTAAGCGTGAAAACCAGTCCGGCCACATAGATCAAAACAAATATCAACACTTGATAAAATCCCTTTTTCTCGCCTAATCTTTTCATATTACTAAGAATTAATGCGGCTCCAAAAAGAATGGAAAACAATCCTGAAAATATTAGTATTAGCTTTTTTGAATATAGTATAGGGAGATCTTCTTTTACAGTCTGATTTCCTTTTTGAACGTCCGTATTGTCCTTTTCTTCGATATGCTCTCTCATTTCTATTCTCTAGTGAATTTGGTAATTAATTCTTCGTGTTCCGGAAATATCTCTACTAAATCCTTTCTGGCAGGAAGTTCAAAATCCTCAAAACTGAATCCGGGTGAAACTGTACACCCGACAAGTGAAAAATCATTTTCGTTTATAACTTCAGCTGCAAACCAGTCTCCTCCATTTACAATTAATTGTGGAGTCTCACCATTCAGGATATCATTACCAATAATATAAGATCTATGTTCTCCAGTTTGGGAGATCGTATGCAGCTTAATTGGCGAACCTTGATAAAAATGCCAGATCTCGTCCTGTTTGATTCTATGAAAAGCTGAAAGGTTTTCGGAAGTAAGTAAAAAATAGATACAGGTACTAAAATTTCTATCACCGGAATATGCCTTATCTAGGTTTTCCGATTTAATTTCTCCCAGACTTCTATAGGTCTCCCTGAAATAACCTCCTTCAGGATGAGGTTTTAGATCCAGTTTCTCAATTATTTCTTCCAATTCATTCATCGCATTCTCTTCTATTTTAGCTTCCAATCTTCCTGCAAAAATTGAGTGGCGAAAATAGGCAAATTTATACGATTCTCTTTTGAAGAGTTCAATCCTACAATATCAATTTCTATTCCTTGTAGAATGACTTTTCATCAACAACCAGCGCAGTGAGTTCTACCTGATGCCCGTCTGGATCTTTTACATAAATTGAATGAAAATAATGATGATCCTGAAAATCGTATTGGATCCCTTGTTGTTCAAAATGTTTTCTTGCCCTGGCCAGGCCATCGCTGGAAACATTGAAGGCGAAATGATCTATTTTGATGTTTTTAGAGTTTGTATTTAATTTTTTATCCTTAAGATCTGCAGGAAATAAAGCGACTCCCGACTTTCCTGAAAGCATGAAAATTGGAAACTCACCCCATTCTGGTAACTGGTACCGGGTTAACCCAAGATTTTTTTCATACCATTTAGCCGAAGTTTCGATATCCCGAACCCGGATGGCAACATGATCTAAAAAGTTGAGCCTGAATTTTTCCATGAAGGTTACTTCTTAGGGTTTGTTGAATTTTAAATAAGGACTTATAAAGTTAAAAAGATTCCCTAAACATTGTTCCTATTCCTAAATCTGCAATTTGGAATCAAAAAAATAGCCTGTAGGATTGCTACAGGCTATTTTTAATTTGAGAAGTTGATGATGATTATTTCAACTTATCATAAAGCTTTTCAGCAGCCAATTCTGAAGATGCAGGATTCTGTCCTGTGATAAGGTTTCCATCTACCAGTACATATTCGGCCCAGTCATCACCTTTTGAATATTGTCCTCCATTTTTCTTCAGCATATCTTCGACCAAAAATGGAACTACTTCAGTTAATTCAACAGCCTTTTCTTCGCTATTGGTAAAACCGGTAACTTTTTTACCTTTTACCAATGGTTCTCCATCTGTTCCTTTCACTTCTTTAAGTGCTGCCGGTGCGTGGCATACAAAAGCGATCGGTTTATCCTGACGGTTAAAAGTTTCTATAAGTTCTATAGAAGTACGGTCATTGGCCAGGTCCCAAAGTGGTCCGTGTCCACCTGGGTAGAATACAGCATCAAAATCTTCGGCTTTTACTTCGCCCAGTTTAACCGTGTTGTTGATGACCTTCTGAGCAGCTTCATCCTTATGGAAACGTCTGGTAGCGTCAGTTTGATTATCCTCGGTATCGCTATTAGGATCTATTGGGGCTTTTCCACCCTTTGGTGTAGCCACTGTGATATTTGCTCCATTATCCTGTAATTTATAGTAAGGACTTGCGAATTCTTCAACCCAAAATCCAGTTTTTTCTCCTGTGTCTCCCAGTTCGTCATGAGAGGTTAATACAAATAGTACTTTCATTTCTTTTTCGTTTTTAGAATTTTTACTTGTCTTTTTCTCCTGGCCGTTAACTCCAAATGTGCTTAAAGCTACAACCAGTATGATTAAATGTTTCATTCATTATTTTAAAACGGAGATGATATTTCCCCGTTATATATAATTATACTTTTACCACCATCTTTCCTTTATTCTTGCCTTCAAAAAGGTCTAAAAAGGCCTGTGGAATATTTTCAAATCCTTCCCTTACCGTTTCGGTGTACGTTAATTTACCTTCCTGAAGCCACTTCGCCAACCGCTGCACTCCTTCCGGGTGTTTATCTGAATAATCTGAAATTACGAAGCCCTGCATAAGTGAGCTATTCTTGATTAGGAAAGGTTGAACGCTGATACTTTTAGGCAGTGAAGTTTCATTATAAACTGAAATTGCACCGCAAACCACCGTCCTGGAAAATTTGTTGATATTGAAAAGTATGGCTTCTGAAATTTCGCCCCCTACATTGTCAAAATATACATCAACTCCATCCGGACAAGTTTTTTTGATGGCTTCGGTCATATTTTCAGTGGTGTTATAGTTGATGCCTTCGTCAAATCCGAAATCATCCTTTATCATTTCTACCTTTTCATCGGTGCCCGCAATTCCAATTACTCTAAGGCCAAGGATCTTCCCAATCTGGCCAACTGTACTTCCTACTGCGCCGGCAGCGCCAGATACCACCATGGTTTCACCTTCCTTGGGTTTACCGATTTCCGTAAGTCCCAAATAGGCGGTAAGCCCGGTCATTCCTAAAATTCCCAGGTAGGCCGATAATGGCGCCTGCTCTTTATCCACTTTTCGCATTCCGTCTGTTGAAGCAACCTGGAACTCTTTCCAGTCCATCATTCCTGTTACGTGATCACCTTTTTGAAATTTATCACTTTTCGATTCCAGAACTTCGGCGATCATAACTGAAGAAATTGGTTTACCTACTTCGAAAGGAGGGATATAAGATTTTGCATCGCTCATTCGTCCTCTTAAATATGGATCTACAGAAACATATTCAGTTTTTAGAAGAAGTTCTCCGTCGTTGATTTCAGCTACAGATTCCGTTTCGAATTTAAAATTCGAAGAATCTGGCGTCCCTTCAGGACGGCTGTTTAGTAAGATCGTTTTGGTCTCTTTCATATGCTCTTTTTTATTTTTTGATACTGTTCCACGCCATTTCATAAGCTTCTTCTATATGTTCTGAGGTTAAATTGTACAGACCTCGTTGTTGCATGTTCATTAAAAATGCCACCGGATAAATACTAAAGGCATAAAGGGAATATGGCGAGACTTCCTTAATTAAGCCTTCATTTTTTCCTTTCTCCCATAGATCCAGGAGCGGTTGTAAATGTTTAAGTCCTTCCTGCCTGCCAGATTCATCTATAATCGGAGTATTATCACATTGTGATAGAAAAAATGCCTCTTCTACTTCCTTCAATTTGAATTCAGCAATATTCTTCCAGATGATCTTAAATCCCTTTTCTACCGGCATATTTTCTTTATAATTTCGAAAAGCGAACTCGGTAAAAGCAGCTTTTACTTCCAGGTAGACCTTATTGACCAGGTCCTGCTTATTCTCGAAATACAGGTAAATAGTACCTGCCGAAACACCCGCCATTTTAGCTATACGGGACATGGGAGTCGCATGGAAACCATTATTGTTAACCAGTTCTATAGTGGCATTTATTAATGATTTCCTTTTAAGCTCAGATTTGGAAGAAATACTCATGTGGTCTGATTTCTAGCACGAAAATATTTAAAAATGAACGTTCATTCATTAATAATAAATGGTTTGTGATAGGTTTAACCATCGTGGAAATTTAAACCTCGTAAATCAGGGTGAAATGTAAAAATGAAGTTAAAGAGCCGGGAGGTGTTCCGTTTAATTTGAAGGTAAGAGTTAATACGGAAATGAATTTACTTAGTTCGTTTTTTACCAATTTCCCGTGTTTCTTTATCATCCAAAACTGGAACTACATGTGCATCCAGTATTTGATTCCAGTTTAGTGCCCAGTTTGCTAATGCGTGAGCATCTTCAGTTTCAAATATAGCCACTCCGGTAAAGCCAGCAATATCATGCCATCTGCCAATTAGTTTAATTTTGTCCCCATAATCGGCCTGGTCATCTTCCGGGCTCATCTGTGAAAATCCTTTTAGCGCTTCATGTCTCTGGTCTTCATGAATTCGCCATGTCATCATAAATTTCATATTCGAAAATTTTAATTAATAATTTCATTGAACCTATAATTTACTCAATTCATTGTCTGTATATCATGGGTGTTTTGACTGTTTTTTTGGTCTTAAATTCTGATTTGATCGAATAAAGCCTGTATCAGGAATTTATTTTAAGTCAGCACAAAGTATGAGAATCCAGGTTTTGAAATTCTTGTTTTCCTTCCAGGTTTCTTCGCTTTTTGGTTATACTTCACTTTTTCTATTTTGGGTTAGACCTAAGCTTCTATAAATCAGATTTATAAAAATGCTATATTAGCTAAGAAGGACTATTACAATTTCCATGTTTCAAAAGTTGCCCTCTTTTTATAAATTTATTTTATACCTGGTTTTTCTTGTATTGCCTCTAGGTACGGTTGGGCAAATCATTGCTGATAAAGCCGAAAATGAACCCCAGGATACCATCCAGGAATTTAAGCCTGAAGCTATTCCTCTTACCCGGATTGTGCAGGAACTTGAGGCCACTAAAGAAGAAATAAAAAGCAATCGAAACAGGGTAGAAGATAATATTACCAATGCAGATTCCCTTTTTCCTGTTTACGCGGAATTTTTGAATTTGCAGAGACTTGAGGTAAATCAATTTTTAACTGCAAATCCGAACAGGGAGAAAATTGATAATCTAATTATTAAGTGGCAGGGATTTACTAATTACCTGCAAAGCTGGCAAACTGAAATCAATGAATCTGAAAGACGCAATTCTCTACTTTTTGAAACAATAGAGCCTGTTGAGTCGAACTGGGAGTTTACATATGCAAATGCATTGGAAGAAGAGGTTCCTCAGGAAGTTCTTAACAGCATTGAGACTACTCTTTCAGATATAAAAGACCTTAAAACTTTTATTCACGAAAACAATTACGACCTCTTAAGACTGGAAGCTCAGGTAAACCAGAAAATTGAGGAAACTAATGAAGTTATCGAAGAGCTTAGGGATCTAAAACGTTCTGAAGTCTATAATATTTTTTACCAGCGCCAGGTGCCTCTCTGGGATATTTCTTTTCGTAATATCTGGGCGCCAGCACGAAATAAAAATGCCGAGCCACTAGAGATTACAAGGTTTGGGTTTCTTAAATTCCTGAATAATCTTAAGGCTTCCTTACCTCTGTATCTTCTTCTAGTTGGGCTTATAACTCTAATAGTTCTTTATTCAAAAAGGGTTCTGAAAAAATATGCTTTTGAAAAAGATAATCTGAATTTGCAAAAAGCTCAAACTCTTCTGACTGAGCATTACGTTTCAGCCATATTTTTCCTGTCTTTGCTTTTAGCCCGGTATTATTTTATTCCGTTACCAAAATTATTCCTGGATATCTCTATCCTGTTATTGCTTGTTTTTGCTGTACCATTGGTTTTGACTTTCATGCATTCGCGCTATAAAAAGCTTATTTATTTTGCGATCTTTTTCTATATTCTAAATTCGATAAAAACCCATGTTTGGTTTAATTCTGAACAATACCGGATCTATTTATTCATAGAGACGGTTCTTATCGTTTTTGTACTTCTGGCCTACATAAAACCGAGGTATAAAAAATCTGAAGAACATATAGGTGCATTTGGCGCCTTTTTGATAAAATTAATTCCACTTCTATTTTTCTTCAGTCTGGCAGCCATCTTTTCGAATTTACTCGGATATACCAACCTTACGGACCTAACCTTAAAAATATGTACCAGGGTTGGTGTTATTATTACCCTATTCTACGCACTGCTTATAGTTTCGAATGCTATTTTTCTCAGTATCATACACAGGCATTATAGTGGAAAAAGCACCTATGATCTTAAGAATAAGATCAGTACCGAGAATAAGGTTCTAAGGTTCATCCGGATATCTGTCATAATTATCTGGACTCTGGCCTTTCTCAATATGATAGACCAGTTGCAGCCTTTGATTTCAACTATATCTGAAATTCTCAGTGAACCCTATAAGATTGGTGAGATAACTTTTACCTTAAATGATATAGTCTCCTTCCTTTTAGTTCTCTTTGTTTCATTTGCCCTTACCCGTATCGTGTCGTTTCTTTTGAAAGACGAGGATGGAATGCTTAGTGTTTTTCATTTACCCAAGGGATATCCGGCAGCTATATCTCTTATAATAAGATACCTAATTATTGGTTTTGGGGTTATCCTGGCCCTCTCATCTCTGGGAATAGACTTGAGTAAGTTTAATTTAATGGCTGGTGCCCTTGGTTTGGGAATTGGTTTTGGCTTGCAAACCGTTATTTCCAATTTTGTCTCGGGACTAATTCTTGTTTTTGAGAGACCCATTATCCAGGGAGATACGGTAGAAGTTGATAATCTATTAGGAACAGTAAACAGGATTGGAGTGCGCTCCTCGAGTATCACTACCTTCGACGGAGCTGAGGTTATAGTGCCCAACAACAACCTAATTTCAAATGACCTAATAAACTGGACCCTGTCCAACAATACTAAAAGGGTTGAAATTTTTGTGGGTAC
Organism: uncultured Flavobacteriaceae bacterium; assembly: GCA_965364455.1. GTDB lineage: Bacteria > Bacteroidota > Bacteroidia > Flavobacteriales > Flavobacteriaceae > Christiangramia. The sequence goes on along the minus strand of CBDTXN010000057.1, from coordinate 3,878 downwards.
CACATATAGTTCAGATCCAAACGAGGTTCTTAAAATCCTGTATAAGGTTGCTAAAAAAAATAAGTATACTTTAGATAATCCTCTTCCACAGGCGCTATTTGTGGATTTCGGAGATAGTTCCCTTAACTTCACCTTAAGGTTCTGGACCCATTACGAGAACTGGTTGCAGGCAAGAAGTGATATCTCCATTGAAGTTTATAACAAATTCAAAAAGTCTGGCATTCAGATCCCATTCCCCCAACGGGATATCTATATCAAGAGTATGCCTGGGCAGGAGCCTATCTTACCTCCGGAAGAAACCAATAATACGAGTTCAGATATTGAAAATACGGAAGTTCCGGAAGTAGTAACACCTATTGAACATCGTGAACCAAACCCTGATGTGGTAAACGAAAATGGGGAGAATGAGGAAAGTGATGAAAAGGAGCCGAAGAAAAAAAATGGAGAAACTGATGACTAATGAGTATTGGTTAGTTATTTAAGACGGGATAGAATTCAGAGATGGAGTTAGTTAAAACACCCGATCTACTTTTTGCATAAGCATTTGCACTTATTGGGAAATCCTGATACTGAGGTACCAGTATTAGCCTTGTTTTTGATCCAAACAGGCGGGTTATAAAATTATGTTTTGTATTAAGATCTGTTGAAAAATAATAAAGGAAAGGTCCTATAAATTCAAGATAATCTTCGCAATTAATTTTATTTAATGGATTTAAAACTTTTAACTCCTCTTCATTAAGAAATGCCTCCTGAAGTTCAACGGCATTAAGCGGAATACCATCCTTTTTAATAATAATATCAAATTTTCGATCTATAAAGAACCATTTATTTAGATCTCTCAGATAAACTTCAAAAAGGTTATGTGTTGAAATTCTTTCCTTAGAAGAGCCTGCATTGTGTAATCGTACATCTCTAACAGTATAGCCCAGGGCAAGTAAAACTGTTTTCGAGAAAACAGAAAACTCGTCAATTTCTATATTTCCTTTTTTTGCCAGTCTTTCTAATTTCGATAGCTTTTTATTTTTTCCAGGTAGGTCTTTTAGGTCATGATCAAGGTTGGAATAGATCCAAAATCGTAAATTCATGATATTTTGAAAGTCTGACTTCTTTGGATCAATCAGACTTTTCAATTGAAATTTCTTTCTTATTTTTTTTAAATATTTCCTCGTTGATTTTTTAGGAGTTGGAACATTTAGAACAATATTTTCCTGCTTAATTCTAATACTCATTATCTAATTTGGAGTGTCTTTGCCATCCGGAAAATTATCTCAACTAATTATTTTCCGAAATAAATTATTCATATTTAGGGTGTAAAGTCCGGCAAAGGAGTAGAGTATCTTTCTTCCCGTTTATTTTCGCTTGCTGAAAGTAGTTATTTTAATTTAAATCGAAAAATTTAGACTGTAATGATGAATGTATCAACGTGAAAGATTCGTAATAAATTTTGACTAATCAGCATAGTTTTTAACTATTTAAAATTAAAACTTATAAGAAAAAATTATATTAAATTTATGGAGTTAATTAATTAAAACTTTCCTTATAATGTCAAACAATCATTCCAAAACATCAGATAACCACAAGGTTTGGGAGGTAAATGAATCGAGCAAGTGCCCATTTATGGGAGGTGCTTTGAATCAATCAGCCGGTAATGGTACCTCAAACCGCGATTGGTGGCCAAATCAACTTAATTTGGGGATCCTACGTCAGCATTCAGCCTTATCAGATCCAATGGATAAAGACTTCAATTATGCTGAAGAATTTCAAAAACTAGACTTAAAAGCCGTTAAGGAGGAACTTTTCGATCTTATGAAAGACTCCCAGGACTGGTGGCCGGCAGATTACGGTCATTATGGGCCATTTTTTATTAGAATGGCCTGGCACAGTGCTTGAACTTATCGTATTGGTGATGGTCGCGGAGGAGCAGGATCGGGAACTCAACGTTTTGCGCCCCTAAACAGCTGGCCAGATAATGCAAACCTCGATAAGGCTAGATTATTATTATGGCCGATAAAAGAGAAATATGGAAACAAAATTTCCTGGGCAGATCTAATGATCCTTGCCGGGAATTGTGCCCTGGAATCTATGGGATTACAAACCTTCGGATTTGCAGGAGGAAGAGAAGATGTTTGGGAGCCTGAGCAGGATATTTACTGGGGTTCTGAAGGTGAATGGCTAGGGAATAAAGAAAGGTATTCCGGAGATCACGAGCTTGAAAATCCTCTGGGGGCAACCCACATGGGTCTTATATATGTGAATCCTGAAGGACCAAATGGAAATCCAGATCCTTTAGCTGCAGCCAAAGACATTCGTGAAACTTTTGGTCGTATGGCAATGAACGATTATGAAACTGTTGCCCTTATCGCCGGAGGTCACACTTTTGGGAAAACTCACGGAGCGGCCGATGCAGAAAAATATGTTGGTCATGAACCAGCAGGTTCCAGTATAGAAGAAATGGGACTTGGATGGAAAAACAATTTTGAAACTGGAAAAGGACCACATACTATTACCAGTGGTATCGAAGGAGCCTGGACAGACAGCCCAACGCAATGGAGTAATAAATTCTTTGATAATCTATTCAAGTATGAATGGGAATGTATTAAGGGACCTGGTGGTGCTTATCAATGGCAACCGAAAGATGGAGCTGGAGCAGGCACTGTGCCAGATGCTCATGATCCTTCTAAAACCCATGCCCCGTTCATGCTCACAACAGATCTTTCCTTAAGACAGGATCCAGCATACGAGAAAATATCAAGACATTTCTACGAAAATCCTGATGAATTCGCTGATGCTTTTGCCAGAGCATGGTATAAGTTAACTCACCGCGATATGGGACCAATTTCAAGATATCTTGGACCAGAAGTTCCACAGGAAGAATTGATCTGGCAGGATCCAATTCCGGAAGTTGATCATGAACTTGTAAATGATGATGATATTTCCACTTTAAAAGGTAAGATCCTTGACTCTGGACTATCTATTTCTGAACTGGTTTCTACCGCCTGGGCATCTGCTTCTACGTTTCGTGGTTCAGACAAAAGAGGAGGCGCTAACGGAGCCAGGATCAGGCTTGCTCCACAAAGAAACTGGGAGGTAAACAATCCACCTAAATTGAAGAAGGTAATTGAAACCTATGAGAAGATTCAAGGTGATTTCAATAATGCCCAATCTGGAAATAAAAAGATTTCCATGGCCGACCTGATCGTACTTGGAGGCTGTGCCGGAATTGAAAAAGCAGCTAGAAAAGCCGGTCATGACATTACCGTTCCTTTTACTCCGGGTCGTGCGGATGCGAGCCAGGAACAAACTGATGTGGAGGCTTTTGAGCCACTGGAACCAACTGCTGATGGATTCAGAAATTATTTCAAGAAAAGAGATAATGTTTCGGCATCTGCAGAAGAACTCTTAGTAGATCGCGCCAAGCTTTTGACATTAACGGCTCCAGAAATGACTGTTCTTGTGGGTGGCCTTCGTGCTCTGGATACAAATTTTGATGGTTCTGAAAAAGGAATCTTTACAGATCGTCCGGAGACTTTAACGAATGATTTCTTTAAAAATGTTCTGAATATGTCTACCACCTGGAAGGCAACTTCAGAAACTGAAAATGATTTTGAAGGAAGAGATCGTAAGACGGGAGATTCAAAATGGACAGCGAGCAGAGTAGATCTTATTTTTGGATCCAACTCTGAGCTAAGAGCACTGTCTGAAGTTTATGGAACCAATGATGCACAGCAAAAGTTTGTAAAGGACTTTGTTGCTGCATGGGATAAGGTGATGAATTTAGATAGATTCGATCTTAAATAATCCATTTATAACTATATAACTCAAAAGGTGGTCTTGTTGGATCACCTTTTTTATTTAAAACCTGATCGGGATTTAATTTA
>CBDTXN010000056.1:0-14916 GCA_965364455.1 uncultured Flavobacteriaceae bacterium | reverse complement strand
CTGCTTTGTGTAGGTGCTACAGATAATATCTTGCTTTCTTCAACGATCGGGAGAAATAAGAACTTGATTCCGGGAGAAGTAATCTCAGCTATTATTAACGGGACAGAAGAGTTGATCTCAGAATTGAAAGATTTTGGGGTTGAAATTCATTCAACCGGAGGAGAAACTGCAGATGTTGGTGACCTTGTGAGAACCATTATTGTAGATTCAACGGTTACCGCAAGAATGGCCAAAAAGGATGTTATTGATAATGCCAATATCAAGCCCGGTAATGTAATTGTTGGTTTGGCTTCATTTGGTCAGGCTTCTTATGAAAAGGAATATAACGGCGGAATGGGTAGTAACGGATTAACTTCGGCGCGTCACGATGTATTTTCTAAAGTACTTGCTGAAAAGTTCCCTGAGAGTTTTGATAGCTCAATTCCGGAGGAGCTTGTTTATTCCGGGACTAAAAAACTTACCGATGCCGTTGCAGATAGCCCGATAGATGCCGGTAAATTAGTGCTTTCTCCAACCAGAACTTATGCGCCGATAATTAAAAAGATCCTAAAAGATCTAGGTGCAGAAAAGATAGATGGAATGGTTCATTGCAGTGGAGGAGCCCAAACCAAGATCCTTCATTTCATAGATAAGAACCACATTATCAAAGATGAACTTTTTGATACTCCGCCACTTTTCAAGTTGATCCAACAGGAAAGCAAAACCGACTGGAAAGAAATGTACCAGGTCTTTAATATGGGCCACCGTATGGAACTATATGTTGATAAAAGCGTGGCTGCTGAAATCATAGAAATATCCAGATCATTTAATGTGGATGCGAAGATTGTCGGTAGGGTGGAAGCTTCGCAAGCTAAGAAGCTGACCATTAAAAGCGTTCACGGTACTTTTGAATATTAGGAAATATTCGCATAACCAAATTCCTGTAGTTTTTTGGGGTCTTCAAACTTTTTGGAACAACCGTCCTGTATAAAATAAAGGTCATTGGTGATCTCCAAAAGTTGCTTATATAAATGATCTGTAATAAGAATTGCTTTATTTTCTTTTTCCAGGAGTAATTCTTTTTTTACGATCTCTATATTCAATGGGCTTAGGTGAGTAAAAGGTTCATCAAGCAGGATAAAGTTGGAGTCAGATTTCAGGGTAAGCCAGATGGAAACGATCTTTTTTTCTCCACCTGATAACTCCTTCATTCTGTATTTTCTGTAACTCCTGAAATCAGGAAATTTATCTACAAAGTATGTCCACTGAACCCGATAAATTCTGAACAAGCTTGCCAAGGAAATATTTCCGGGTAGAAAATCATCCTGGGGAAGCAGTTTAACTTTTTCGATAGAATAAAGACTTTTCAAAGTACCTTTTTGATCTATTCTCACCAGTTTATTGTTGCATTTCAGGTTTCCGAAAAAGATCTTTAGCAGACTTGTTTTTCCACATCCGTTAGAGCCTAGAATACCAGTAATTCGGCCAGTTTCAGCTTTGATGTAAACTCCATATAGAATATTCTTTCCGTTGAAACTTAGCTCAACATTATCTAATTCAAAAGTCATAGGAATAGTTTCAGGAGTTTAAAAATAAGAACGCTCACAAGTAGATCAAACACAGCACTGAGAGTAAATAAGGCGATGGATGTTATTTTAAAATTCTTGTAGAATAATAATTCGTCCTTCGAGGTAAAAAATTGGTATAAAAAGAAAAGAGCTAAAAGTATGATTTTGATAAATAAAATGGCTTCGATTGGATACCTGAAAAACCCCAGGACCAAACTCAATCCTATGGAGATAAACAGAAGTTTTCTGTAAAAATGAAGGAAAAGGTTTAAACGAATTATAAGATCTTTTAGACTGCTCATCGAGATGATGAATTTAGAAAAATTATCCCAGTAAAGAAACCCCGATGCTTAATGCATGTTTGCGCCTCATTATATCAAGGAACTAAAACCATTTAATCATTTTTCACGTAGGTATCATAACCAATCAAAAAAAATATGTTACCTAAGAATTTTCTTGCCATAGTTACTACGATATTGCTGATGGTCAATTTCTATATCATTATTGGCTATGACCTGGAACTAAGCCGATGGGCCCGAATGATAACCACTTCAATATTCCTTATTATACTTCTCTGGAAAAGGTTGTGCGGTAGGAGGATGATAGCGGCATTCATTCTTTTGTGGATTTCAGATTTAGGTCTATTTCAGTATGAGAATCCAATTTCGAATAGCTTTACTTTCCTGATGCGGATTTCAGCATATTTTCTGCTTGTCATGGTAGTTGTTCCAGAGCTTAAAAGGCTAAAGGCAAATTTATTTCAGAAATTAATTTTCCTGCTGGTTTTTACTCTTAATATCGCTATGCTTCAAATGCTGGTAGGAATGGTTCCGGGAAGGTTTGTATATCCTGGGCTGAACATCCTATTCTATATTTATGGCTTCTCAATGATCGCCATGGTTATAGCTTCCATATCCTATAGTAACCGGTATTCAGATAAGACTTCCTTTTTTTACACAGCGGCTACTTTGTGTTTGGTATTTTCAGACATCACTTCATTTATCGCTTATTATCTCAATTTTTATGAATTTTATTTTCCAGACCGTATCTTCTATATTCTTGGTTTAGCCGGACTTGTTAAATTTACTACCTTCGCGAGAAGCCATAAGGCTGTTACAGAATTGGAAAGCCTTTAAAGCTTTCTCTGAAATTTCAGGCAAATTATCGTAAATTTGCTATCCTAAAATCAGTAGTATTATATGATTGAGAAACTTAATATCGTAAAACAGCGGTTTGACGAAGTGAACGATTTGATTATTCAGCCGGATGTAATATCAGACCAGAAGCGATATATTGAATTGAATAAAGAGTACAAGGACCTTAGGGCTTTGATGGACGAGCGTGAGAAATATATAAGCTTGACCGATAATATTCAGGAAGCTGAGGAAATCATTTCAGACGGGAGCGATCCTGAAATGACTGAAATGGCTAAACTTCAGTTGGAAGAAGCCAAAGGACAACTTCCCGAACTTGAGGAAAAGATCAGAATGATGCTTATTCCTAAAGATCCTGAAGATGCCAAGAATGTGGTTATCGAAATACGTGCCGGTACTGGTGGGGACGAAGCGAGTATTTTTGCCGGTGACCTTTATCGTATGTATACGAAATATGTTGAAAGCAGGGGCTGGAGCCATAATATTGTAGATTTTAGTGAAGGTACCAGTGGAGGATTCAAGGAGATGATCTTTGAAGTTTCCGGTGAAGATGTTTACGGAACTATGAAATTTGAGGCCGGTGTACACCGTGTGCAGCGTGTCCCTCAAACCGAAACCCAGGGAAGGGTGCATACTTCAGCTGCAACCGTAATGGTTCTGCCTGAAGCCGAAGAATTCGATGTAGAGATCGATCCAAAGGATGTAAGGATAGACTATTTCTGTTCCTCAGGACCTGGAGGACAGTCGGTGAATACAACCTATTCCGCAGTACGACTAACCCACGAACCAACAGGTTTGGTGGCTCAGTGTCAGGATCAGAAATCTCAGCATAAGAATAAGGAAAAAGCCTTTCGTGTACTTCGTTCCAGGTTGTATGAAATGGAGCTTGCTAAGAAAATGGAGGCCGATGCTGCAAAGAGGAATTCAATGGTTTCCAGTGGAGACCGTAGTGCGAAGATCAGGACCTATAACTACGCTCAAAGCCGTGTAACAGATCACCGAATCAATCTAACGCTTTATGACCTTTCTAATATCATCAACGGTGATATTCAGAAGATCATAGATGAGCTTCAGCTGGCAGAAAATACCGAGAAATTAAAAGAGAACTCAGATATGCTTTAGGCACTGAAAAGTAAGTTGCTTTTTCTTTGGAATGGATTTTCTGGAGGAAGAGCAACTTTCCTATTTTTCAGAATATATTTTAAATCAGATAATCATAAAATATGACTGCGCAGGAACTTACGGAACAAATTTTTAGGAAGAAATCCTTTTTATGTGTAGGTCTGGATACCGATCTTGATAGAATTCCTACCTACCTGCTTTCAGAGAAAGATCCTGTGTTCAGTTTTAATAAAGCCATTATCGATGCCACTCATAAATATTGTGTGGCCTATAAGCCTAATATTGCTTTTTACGAAGCATTGGGTGTAGATGGATGGAAAGCATTGAAGAAAACCATTAATTATCTTCATTCAGATTATCCTGAAATATACACCATTGCTGATGCGAAAAGAGGGGATATTGGGAATACTTCCCGTATGTATGCGAAGGCATTTTTTGATGATCTTGGTTTCGATTCGGTTACCGTAGCACCTTATATGGGAAAAGACTCTGTAGAGCCATTTCTTGAATTTGAAAATAAGCATACAATTCTATTGGCGCTTACCTCGAATGAAGGAGCCTTCGATTTCCAAACCTTAAAAACAGATGGTGAGGACCTTTACAAAAAGGTAATCAAAACCTCGAAAGAATGGAATAATTCTGAAAATTTGATGTATGTGGTAGGAGCCACCAAGGCTGAATATCTTGCAGATATCAGAAAAATAATTCCTGAAAACTTTTTACTGGTACCCGGAGTCGGAGCTCAGGGAGGAAGTCTTGAAGAAGTTTGTAAATACGGGATCACTAAAAATGTAGGGTTACTGGTGAACTCTTCGCGTAAGATCATTTATGCTTCAGATTCTTCAAATTTTGCAGAGATCGCCGGGGCAAAAGCCGAAGCCATGCAATCTCAAATGGCCGAGGAACTGGATAAATTATAAATCTTCCCTATGGAAATTCAGGATCAGTTAGGTAGGAAAATTGAACTGAAAAAATCTCCTAGACGAATAGTCTCTTTGGTACCAAGCCAGACCGAGCTTCTAGTAGATCTTGGGCTGGAAGAATATATTGTAGGGATCACTCATTTTTGCGTTCATCCTGAACACTTGAGAGATATTAAAACCGGCGTTGGAGGCACTAAAAAAGTAAACCTGAAAAAGGTAAAGAACCTGAATCCTGATATTATCCTTTGTAATAAAGAGGAGAACACTAAAGAAATGGTGGAGGAGCTGGAAAAGATCGCACCCGTCCATGTTTCCGATATAGAGAATCTGGAAAACGCTTATGATCTTATATATTCTTATGGAAGGATCTTTAATTGTAAAGAGTTGGCCGGTGTGATGGTAGATTCAATAAAAAAGAAATCTGAAAAGTTACAGGATCTAATAAAAGATAAACCTGTGAAAAGGGTAGCCTATTTTATTTGGAATAAACCTCTAATGGTTTCCGGGCAAGGGACTTTTATTAATGAAATGCTTAAACTCAATAAGTTTGAAAACGTATTTAAGGAAGACAGGTATCCAGAGACGGATGTTGACCAGTTAAAGAAAATGAATATCGAATATTGCCTGTTATCGTCTGAACCTTTTCCGTTTAAGGAAGAGCATAAAAAAGATTTTGACAACCTATGTAAAAAGGTATTTTTGGTAGATGGTGAATATTTTAGCTGGTATGGCAGCAGGCTTTTAAAGGCGATGGATTATTTTAAGCAACTTCATGCCTAGTTTCTACCATGTCGCAATCCATTCTTCTTAATTCAGCAAGAATTTTCTTAGCTCTGCTATTCAATTGATCACTCTTTTCTTTATCGTGAAGGGCCAGTTTATAAGCTCGATGCATAAGTCTTGAATACTTTTCGCAAAGGCGTTCTTCTCTGGTTTTGTTCTCAAAAATTCTAAACATGGTACTATTTTGTCAATTCTTTCGTCATTAATCGTTTCTAAATAACAAAGCTACATAGCCTATCCTTTACACAATGATAATGCGTCGTTAAGTTTGTTTTAAAAAGTACCGGAATTAGAATGATTATGTTAAAAAATTATGTTCTGTAAGAAAAAGTTTATCAATCCTGCAAGGCAAACACCCTTTGCAGAAGATTCGTTGTTCTTGCCGATACGCTGCCTCTAATATCTTTTTCTTCTTTTGCGATCATAATAAAAACCCCATCTAGAGCCTCATTGGTAACATAATCTGGAAGGTCTGGATTTACATTCGAAGTTATTGGAAGAGAGTTATATTTTTGAATAATATTACTCCATACTTGAGTTGCACCAACCTTATTAAGTGAATTACTAATAATAGGATTAAATCTGTTATATAATTCCTTTTCGGTTCTGGAGGAGAGATATTGGGTTGCGGCATCATCCTCGCCTAAAAGGATATTACGGGCATCAGCAAAAGTAATACCCTGAACTGCTTCTGCAAAAACAGGAATAGCTTCACTTACAGCATCTTCAGCCGCACGGTTTAAAACCTTTAATCCTTCATCTGCCAGTGATCCCAGCCCAACGTCTCTAAGAGTTTTATCTACTTTTTGAAGTTCCGGTGGTAAACCGATCCTAACTATTTCATTGCTGAAAAAACCATTCTCATTAGCGAGTTTGGTAACTTCTTTATCTATCCCAAATTGTAAGGCTTGCTTTAAACCGGTATTTATTTCAGAATCTGTGACTCCATATCCACTGTTAGGTATTTGGGTGGCTATTTGTTGAAGTTCGGCGCAAGAGGTTAATATAAATATACCGACGAGGGCAAAGATCTTTTTCATAAGTAGGAATTTTTTCAAATGTAAGGACTATAAATTAAAATGGATTCCTGTTAAGTTTTCAATGTGATGCTAGTATTTAGTTTGAAAATTCAGCGATTAAATTTTGTTTTCTATATAGTTTAAAAATCTCTTTTTCATTGCGATTTTCGTAAATTGCAGGTCCAAATTTCAGATAGAATTAAAAATGGAACAACAAAGTCCTTATAAACCTAAAAATAAAATAAGAATTGTAACTGCAGCTTCTCTTTTTGATGGGCATGATGCGGCAATCAATATAATGCGCCGGATTATCCAGGCAACCGGTGTTGAGGTGATACATCTTGGTCACGACCGTAGTGTAGAAGAAGTGGTGAACTGTGCCATTCAGGAAGATGCGCAAGCTATCGCGATGACTTCTTATCAGGGAGGTCATACCGAGTACTTTAAATATATGCATGACCTGTTAAAGGAAAAAGGTGCAGGACATATTAAGATCTTTGGCGGTGGAGGAGGAGTGATCCTTCCTGAAGAGATCAAGGAGCTCATGGATTATGGGATCGACAGGATCTATTCCCCGGATGACGGTAGAGAAATGGGACTGCAGGGAATGATCAATGATATGATCAAGCAGGTGGATAATGAAGTTCCATGTTTGCAGAATTCAGATAATCTGAAAGAAAATTTAAAGAAAAAGAATGTAAATACGATTTCCCGCCTTATTTCACTGGCTGAGAACAGGCATGAGGAATTTGATAAATATTTCGATAAATCCTTATTTGAGGATACTAAAACTCCTGTTCTTGGGATTACCGGTACCGGTGGTTCCGGGAAATCGAGTCTGGTTGATGAACTCGTGAGAAGGTTCTTAATGGACTTTCCGGAAAAGCATATAGGAATTGTTTCCGTAGATCCGTCCAAGAAAAAGACCGGAGGAGCATTGCTTGGTGACAGGATCAGGATGAACTCCATTAACCATGAGAGAGTTTATATGCGTTCCCTGGCTACAAGACAAGCTAATCTGGCTCTTTCAAAACATGTGGCGGAAGCTGTTGAGGTTTTGAAAGCTTCTGGATATGATCTTATAATTCTGGAAACCTCCGGAATTGGACAAAGCGATACCGAGATCCTGGATCATTCAGATGTTTCATTATATGTAATGACTCCTGAATTTGGTGCGGCTACCCAGTTAGAAAAGATCGATATGCTTGATTTTGCAGACCTTGTTGCGATCAATAAATTTGACAAAAGAGGAGCTCAGGATGCATTGAGAGATGTGAAAAAACAGTATCAGCGTAATCACCAGTTATGGCATGAAGATGCTGAGAAACTTCCGGTTTTTGGAACCATCGCTTCTCAGTTTAACGATCCGGGAATGAATACTCTATACAAGAGTATTATGGATACCGTAGAAGAAAAGACCAGTTCTGGACTTTCATCTACGTTTGAGATCTCCAGGGAGATGAGTGAAAAGATCTTTGTGATCCCTCCAAAACGTACCCGTTATCTATCTGAAATTGCTGAAAATAATAGAGGTTATGATGATAAAGCCAGATCTCAGGTAGATGTGGCGCAAAGGCTTTACGGAATCTATAAAACCATAGAAAGTGTTGCCGGTATTAAAACGGAATTTGGCGAAGATCAACATAAATACCTTGATAAAAATGGGATTGATCAGGACGGAATTTATGAGGTGGCCGAAGATTCTCAGTCTGACTTTTTGAAATTACTTTTCGCTGAATTCGATAAAACTAAAATGGATCTTGATCCTTATAACTGGGAAATGATCCTTGCCTGGCATGATAAGGTTACAAAATATCGTGAGCCTATCTACAGCTTCAAGGTTCGTGACAAGGAGATCAAAATTGAAACTCATACCGAATCTTTATCTCATACCCAGATCCCAAAAGTGGCTCTGCCAAAATATAAAGCCTGGGGGGATATTCTTGGGTGGTGTCTTCAGGAAAATGTTCCGGGAGAATTTCCGTATACCGCAGGTTTATATCCATTCAAAAGAACCGGTGAAGATCCAACCAGGATGTTCGCTGGTGAAGGTGGACCGGAAAGAACTAACAGGCGTTTCCATTATGTTAGCCAGGGATTACCTGCAAAAAGACTTTCAACAGCATTTGATTCGGTAACTCTATACGGGAATGATCCTGATCATCGTCCTGATATTTATGGTAAAATAGGGAACTCTGGAGTATCCATTTGCTGCCTTGATGATGCAAAAAAACTTTATTCAGGTTTTGATCTTGCCGATGCCATGACTTCTGTGAGTATGACCATTAATGGTCCTGCTCCTATGTTGCTTGGTTTCTTTATGAATGCAGCTATAGATCAGAATTGTGAAAAATATATAAAGGAAAACGGACTGGAAGATAAAGTTGAAGCTAAGCTTAAAGAACTTTATGATGACAATGATATCGCAAGGCCTTCTTATAAAGGAGAACTTCCCGAAGGGAATGATGGTCTTGGATTATTACTTTTGGGTGTAACCGGAGACCAGATCTTACCTAAAGATGTTTACGATAAGATCAAGGCCGAAACCATTAGTGTGGTTCGTGGAACCGTTCAGGCCGATATTCTTAAAGAAGACCAGGCGCAGAATACCTGTATTTTCTCTACTGAATTTGCCTTGAGATTAATGGGAGATGTTCAGGAGTATTTTATTGAAGAGAAAGTAAGAAACTTTTATTCAGTTTCGATTTCCGGATATCATATTGCCGAAGCAGGAGCGAATCCTATTACTCAACTGGCATTTACCCTGGCTAACGGATTTACCTACGTAGAGTATTATTTAAGCAGGGGGATGGATATTAATAAATTCGGTCCGAATTTATCATTCTTCTTCTCAAATGGTGTAGATCCTGAATATGCAGTGATTGGACGTGTAGCCAGAAGGATTTGGTCTAAGGCATTAAAGCATAAATACGGAGCTAATTCCCGTGCTCAAATGCTGAAATATCATATACAGACATCGGGAAGATCACTTCACGCTCAGGAGATCGATTTTAATGATATAAGGACTACACTTCAGGCGCTGTACGCTATTTACGATAACTGTAATTCGCTACATACTAACGCCTACGATGAAGCGATTACCACTCCTACTGAGGCTTCGGTAAGAAGGGCAATGGCTATTCAGCTAATTATTAATAAGGAGTTAGGTCTTACCAAGAATGAAAATCCTATTCAGGGTTCATTTATAATAGAAGAATTAACAGATCTTGTAGAAGAAGCAGTATTGACTGAGTTTGACAGGATCACCGAAAGAGGTGGAGTTCTTGGTGCTATGGAGACCATGTATCAGCGTGGAAAGATACAGGAGGAAAGCCTCTATTACGAGACCCTAAAACATAATGGAGAATATCCAATAATTGGTGTGAATACTTTCCTTAGTTCTGAAGGTTCGCCTACAGTTACTCCGGGTGAAGTGATCAGGGCAACTGAGGAAGAAAAAGAACATCAGATCAAAACCCTGGAAACTTTACACAAAGCAAAAGAATCTAAGGCAGATAAAGCTCTGGAAAGAATTCAGAAAGCGGCGATCAATAACGAGAATTTGTTCGAAGAACTTATGGAAGCTACCAAAGTATGTTCCTTAGGTCAGATCACTTATGCTTTATTCGAAGTAGGAGGGCAGTACCGACGAAATATGTAAGCCGGTGATTGCTTAAAATAATATTGAATAAAAAAACCGGATTTAAAATCCGGTTTTTTTTATTTTGTTTGAATTTAGTTTATAGGGAAAGTCTCCAATTTTTCTGGAGTTTTTTGAATTTTTGAATTTCCTTCCTAAGGATAATAAGAAAGTCTCTTCCATTGCTGCTGGCATACTCCAATCTTTCACAGCTCTTGTGTAACCTATCTGTTAACCTGCTTACACTGGCGACATATTGCATTCTGGATTCCTGAAAGAATTCAGTTTCGGCTTTCTGAATATTGGAGATCAGGGAATGTGAATTCCTGATGATATCTCCGGTGAAATAGATGCGTTTGTCTTCTATTCCACTATCATTTAAAACGGCCAGATCTGGCACTAAATAGTCAGAAATTCGCTTGGAAATCTGCATGATCTCCTGGGCCTTAAAATATAAAGCTGAATTTCTTCTATTCGGATTTCCTGAAAAATATTTCACTAGCAAATTTTACACTAATTTACTAACCTAATTAGTTATATAACTTTAAATATTAAGTCATAAGTATTTATTAAATTTAAAAATTAAATAAAATCAACTAATAAACTTTAAAATATTGTGGATAAACTTAACTGGGCTATACTGGAAGAATTACAGAAAAATGCCAGAATTTCTTTCTCTGAGATAGGGAGGAAAATTGGTCTTACTTCTCCTGCAGTTACCGAAAGAGTCAGGAAAATGGAAGATTCAGGTATCATTGATTCTTACCGGGTTAATCTTTCTCATCAAAAAACCGGATATCAATTAAGAGCGATGATCACGTTAAGGGCCTTTACCGGAAGATTAAAAGCCTTTCTTGAAACTGTTAAGGATTATAAGGAAGTTGTGAATTGCTATCGAATTACCGGTAATGAGAATATAATAATGGAAGTGATCCTGAGAGACCAGGTTCATTTGGAAAAACTAATAGATAAACTAATTACCTACGGCGAGACAAGAACACATATTATTCTATCAAATGTTATTAAAGATGGTCCGGTAGTTAAAGATCTGGAATTATAATTCATCCTGAACTTTCCAGAATTAAATGTTAAAATGGAATTGATTTGACCCTAATGTTAACACCTGATTACCAACTCGTTTTATTTTAGTTAAATTGGAATTAATTGTAATTTCCTTAGGAGTTTTACGTCCAATCTGTACTTAAATTTGCTTTAAAATAGCAAAGTAAAAATCGAGTTATGAAGAAGAAGGCGTTATTATTTCTAGTGCTTGCATTAATCACAGGATTGGTTGGATTTACCGGATTGTCGTTTTCGGGAATTGAGGTAGTAAGAGTGATGTTTCTGATTTTTGCAGATTTACTGGTAATTTCATTAATGGCGAAATTGTTTTTTCCCGATAAACCAAAAATGAAATACCAGCCCGTAAATAAAGATTAATATAATAACCTTATAAAGAATAAAGGCCTCAGGAATTACCTGAGGCTTTTTTTATGGAATACTTTGTGTAGCAATTGTTATATTTAAGTCTATTCTTACATTTATGAGAAAACTACTATTCATATTTTTTGTTGTTTTTACTTCGATCGGTTCCTCCGCTCAGGAATATAGGATCGTAAAAGGTGGGGTTACAGATTCTTTACAAATTCCTGGAACCCAAAGTGAATCCTATTCAATATATCTTCCTCGTGATTATAACTCCGAAAAAAAGTGGCCATTAATATTCATTTTTGATCCTGAGGGAAGGGGCGCAACTACGGCCAATCTTTTCCGTATGGCGGCCGAAAGTCAGCAGTATATAGTCGCTTCCTCAAATATGGACCTTAAAGCAAAGCCTGTAGATAGCATAGTTAATACAGCTACCTCCATGATTAATGGCGTACTACAATCTTTTCCGGTAGATACCGAACAGGTATATATGGCTGGAATGGGTGAGGGTGCCCAGATAGGATCAGCTCTAACTCTACTTTATAAAGATCTGGCTGGTGTATTAGCCGTTGGCAATTCTTTTGTAAATCCTCAATATCTTGATAGGAATAATCCATATATGTTTATAGGTGTAGCCGGAAACAAAGACTACATGGTTTATGAAATGGAGAACTATCTACGATTCTTTGATGATCTCGACTTTCCTACAGACGTTTATTATTTTGATGGAAAGGAGGATGAATGGCCCGAGGCCAGAGTGATCTCAAATGCCATTACTGGATTTACCCTGGAGGCTATAAAAGAGGGGAAGAGACCACGAGATGAAGAATTTATAAGGAGTCTTTTTGAAGCTGAATTGGAATATGCAGAAACCCTAAGACGAACGCGTAATTACTATGAGGCTTATGAAAAGCTGGATAGAATGGAAGATAAATATGAGTACTTCGGTTTTGAAGATAGGATTGAAGAAAGGAAAAAAGCCTTAAAAAGGACTTCCGGGTACAAATCTCAAAAAAGTGATTTCAGGCGGGCTATTTCTACTGAAAAGGAACAACAGGAAGAATATGAATATTTACTAAGATCTGATATCGTTACCAATAATTTTGAGAATATTGGATGGTGGGCATATCAAATAGACGAGCTTGAAAAAATTAAGGAAGGCTCTAATGAAGCCAGGGCTAATATGGCTTATCGTTTACTGGGATACCTGGATTTTGTCACTAAGAAAGAATACGACAATATTATGAAAGCCAATGTTCCTATAGATACTAAGATCTTTATTAGTGTTCTTCGAACTGCCATTAATAAGGAGGATCCGGAAGCTTATTTGAATATTATATCTCTTGCTGCGGCAGATGGAGACCAGGAAACCGCTTTACTGTATTTAGAAGATCTCCTGAAAATGGGGTATGATGATATGGAATCCCTTTACAATATCGAGGGCGCTCTTGAACTTCAATTTACTCCTGAATACAATAAACTCGTAAAAGATTATCTTGGCGAATCTAAATTCTTCAATGGGGAGGCTAATTAGAAATTTCCCTGTTCAGTAGTTTTTGCAGAATGAAAAGAAGGATACAGGCAAACACAGCCATTCCCAGCATAAAGTACCAGGTAAATTGAAATCCAAAATTGTCTATTAGCTGCATACCTGAATTATGTCCGAAAATATGGCTGATGGAAAAAGCGATACTGTAAAGGGCCATATATGATCCTCTTTTTTTACCATCAGAACGGTTGAGGGCGAAACTGTTCGAAAATGGAAATCCTATCATTTCTCCAATGGTCACCAATAGCATTCCCACAACCAGGATTCCAACCCAATCAGTTAGGTTTATTACCAGGAAGCTTATTCCTGTAAGAATAGTTCCAAGGATCACATAATATATGGCGGTATGCCTTCTGTTTTCCATGAATTTGATAAGCGGCATTTCAAAAAGGAAAATAAATAGTCCATTCAGACCAAGTAATAAGCCAATTTCAAACTCGTCGAGTTTATGAAATTGAGCATAGTACAATGGCATTGTGGAGAAATATTGAATGAAAATTAAGCCGAAGATCATCATTGCAAAAATGAAGATCAAATACAGTTTATCGCTCATGGCAGATTTTGCATCTACAATGACTTCTTCAGGTTCAGGAATAGACCGCTTAGGATGTAAGAGCTTTAATAGAAGGATACCTGCGGCCAGACAGGTAAGACCATCAACCCAGAATAGGCCGCTGTAACCACCTGTAGCGATTATTAAACCTCCAACAGCGGGCCCCGCAGAAAACCCGAGGTTTATGGCCAGCCTTATCAGGGTAACAGACCTGGTCCTGTTCTCTGGTTTGCTATAAGCACTAATGGCTACAAAAACTGCCGGTCTAAAGATATCTGCAACCGTCATTACCAAATAGATTCCCAGGCAAATGGTCCAGAAAGAATCTGGGAATTGGAGGAGCACAAATAGAACAGAAGAAGCTATCAAGCTAATAGCCATGGTTTTATAATGGCCAATTTTATCTGTCATTTTTCCTCCAAGCCAGGAACCTGTCACAGATCCAAGACCAAAGAAAGTTAGTATCCAGCCTACCTCTTCAAGTGTAAATCCACGGCTTTTGGTAAGGTAAAGTGAAAGAAATGGAATTACCATTGTCCCGGCTCTGTTGATTAGAGTTATAAGGGACAATAGCCAGATCTCTTTCCTTAATCCGCCGAAAGATCCGAAATATGATTTTAAAATATTATTCATTCTTACCGATAAGAGCTCAAAATTAAATTAATTTTCGGCTGTATTTATTATTAATTTTGAATGCTTTAATCAGGATTTAAATGAAAATGTTGAAATATGCTTTAGGGCTAATGATACTAATAGGATGTTCCAGAGCGGCTCTGTCCCAGAATACTGAACTAATTGCAGAGGCCAGAGAATACCAGGAGAAATTAGATTCTGAGTATGCAGACCCTAAGGAATCACCATTAGAAAAGAAAGATCTGAAGGTATTTAAAGGACTTGAT
Source organism: uncultured Flavobacteriaceae bacterium (assembly GCA_965364455.1). Taxonomy (GTDB): domain Bacteria; phylum Bacteroidota; class Bacteroidia; order Flavobacteriales; family Flavobacteriaceae; genus Christiangramia. The sequence continues at coordinate 299 of CBDTXN010000056.1, read as the reverse complement.
TTTTTTGAAATCGATCCAGATTATATTGTCAAAGCTGATTTTGTAAGAACTCCTTCTGAGTCACCATTTACTATGAAGACAAGTACAGACAGGTTGCCTGTTTATGTTAAATATGGAGAACTGTACTTTACTTTAAAAGGAGAAAATTTTAAGCTGAATGTTTATCAAAACCAGGAGCTGGTTCAGGATCCTGAATATTTTGATTATCTCTTTTTACCTTTTACAGATCTTACTAACGGCAGGAGCACATACGGTGGGGGAAGATATTTAGATCTTAGAATTCCGGAATCTTCAGAAGT
>CBDTXN010000055.1:0-14939 GCA_965364455.1 uncultured Flavobacteriaceae bacterium | reverse complement strand
AACCTGATACCTATATCCTGAGCCAGATGTATTTTGATGACGGGATCATAAGCTCACCCTGTCCCGTTACTGATTTCAATAAGATTATTTCGGGTCATTTTGAGACTCTCTTCAACGATCCGTTATTTGATTTTGAATTAATAAATTATCTCTCAGATCTTAACCGAAGATATGTTTCGTTTTATGAAGGTGAAAACTATTTTGGTGTCAACGGGGAATTTAATCAACTCACAAAAAAAAGAATCAGGGAACTTGAAAAATTCTGGAACCTAGACCGTGAAATACGACTAAACGGGCAGCATACCAATTCTCTAACCAACAGAGAGGTTCTTACTGACATGATCGAAAGTTTTGACAGGACAGTTCGTAACAGGGATCAGGCCTATGATAAAGCAGATGCTATTATAGAACTTTTATCCAGTACGCCTAATATTCCTGAAAACCCTCTTTTCGCTATGGATGCATTTACAAAATCTAATGGACTATTGGTGATTGGTGATGGGATATTGCAAACTTTAGAAGAACTAGGTATAGATAGAGAGATCGCTTTTACGGCTATAATTTCTCATGAATGGTGGCATCAGGCCCAATTTGAAAATTCAGATAATTGGCCATATCAGGAAGGTTTAGACAGCAATAGTGAAAAATCGAGATTCGCAGAGTTAGAAGCCGATTTTGCAGCTGCATATTTTATGGCTCATAAAAGAGGAGCGACATACAACTGGTGGAGGATCAAAAAATACTTTACGCTTTCATTCAACGTGGGAGATTGCCTTATCACCAGCCTTCAACATCATGGAACTCCAGATCAAAGACTTGCAGCAGCTAAACTTGGTTATGAGCTTGCAGAATCTGCTCAGAAGAAAGGAACTATTTTGAGTCCGGAACAAGTTCACCAAGCCTTTCTGGAAATTTACGATACTATGATACTTTAAAAAAAGCCCTTTTTGAAAGGGCTTCTATACTTAAGATTTTAAAAAGTCCAGGAAAAGTTTATTAAACTCAGCCGTATGCGTTAAAATAAGGCCGTGTGGAGCTTCTTCAATAACATGGTATTCACTGTTAGAAATCATGTCGGCACTTTTCTTTCCCGAAATTTCTATTGGCACGATTTGGTCTGCATCTCCATGTACAACCAAAGTTGGGATATCAAATTTTTTCAGGTCATTTCTGAAATCGGTAAATCCAAATGAATCTATACATTCCAGAGTTGCGTTTAAAGAACCTTTACAGGCAATAGACCAGTAATAATCAGTCATTTCTTCGGAAATGCGATCTCCCACCTTATCGAAATTCACAAACTGCTTTCCAAATCCTTTTAGAAAAGCTGGTCTGTCTTTTTTTATTTCCTTTTTAAAACCTTCGAAAACTTCCTTTTCAAGACCGTCTGGATTATTATCTGTCTTCAGCATAAATGGGGGAACTGCCGAGATCAGAGCCGCCTTAGATAATTTTGAAGTACCATAATTACCAATATATCTGGCAACTTCACCTCCACCCATAGAGAATCCTACGATAATAACTTCCGAAAGATCAAGTTTAGTGATGATATCATTGAGGTCTTTAGCCAGAGAATCATAATCATAATTGGTCCATGGTTTATCACTTTCACCAAAACCCCTTCGATCATAGGCAATACATCTGAATCCAGCTTCAACAACTTCATTTACCTGATATTCCCACATTCTGTGACTGAGTGGCCATCCATGAATTAGTATAACGGGTTTGCCCTCACCGTAATCTTCATAAAAAAGTTTAATATTTTTTCCTTTTTCTTTACTTGTAGTCTCTATAAAACTCATAACACTTCAATTTTTAATCAAATTATGAATGTTTGGTTTCAATTTGAAAATCAAGAACTACTTTAATACGTAATTAACTGATTGGGAACAAAATTTGGAAAATTTCACATAATCTCAATACTTCCCTTTCCTTCCCGAATTACTTCCGGCTCATCTGTGGTAAGATCGATAATCGTAGATGGGATATTATCTCCATAACCTCCATCAATGACGATATCTACCAAATTGTCCCATTTCTCTTTGATAAGCTCGGGATCTGTACCATACTCCAGGACCTCATCATCATCTCGAATAGAAGTAGAAACTATCGGGTTCCCGAGGCCACTTACTATAGCTCTGCAAATATTGTTATCTGGAACGCGAATACCTACGGTCTTCTTCTTTTTAAAAACATTGGGAAGATTACTTCCACCTGGTAATATAAAAGTATAAGGACCGGGTAAGCATCTTTTCAGGATCTTGAAAGTAGCTGAATCTATTTGCTTCACATAATCTGAGAGATTGCTAAGATCTTCACATACAAAGGAGAAATTAGATTTCTCGAGTTTCACATTCTTGATCTGAGCGATCTTTTCAAGGGCTGATACATTGGTGATATCACAGCCAAGGCCATAAATAGTGTCTGTAGGATAAATAATTAGTCCGCCTTTTTTTAAGACCTCTACTACTTTATTAATATGTTTTGGAGCCGGGTTTTCATCATAAATTCTTAGTAATTCAGCCATAATTGTATTTTTTAAAACCTATTAATATTTATAAAATGTCTTTTTGAGTTCCTGATATTTCTTTTAATCTGACTTCTCAACTTCGCTTTCAAGTTTTAGCACTTTACTTCCATCTTCCTGTTCTATATACAATGCCTTATCACCTTCTTCGCCTTTCCTGGTTATTTCGCTACCATCAATTTGCTTGGTGATTTCTTTAGTATAAGTTGAAACTACTTTTCCCGTGGCGGTTCCGTTTCCCCACTTCCATTTTACTTTGCTTCCTTCTCTAATCATAATTTTTATTTTCAAGTTAAAGAATATTCAGAAACCTGATATATTTTAAACAGGAAGGGAAGCGAACTTTACAGCATTTTTAACAATTATAAAGTTAATGGAGATTCAATTTCAGGTAATTGGGCAAGAAATTAAAAGATACAGAAATAGTTTTAATTCATTGTAAAACAATTATTTAATAATTTAATTAATACAAAAAAAAGAGACCAGTAAGGTCTCTCGAAAAATATTTTTTTGCTTGATTTTTGAAATTTAGATAACCGTAGGGAGATTTCTATATCTCTTTGCTAATATATGTAAAAAATACATTTTATCACAAATAACATTAAGAGAGTACTTTTAATTTAGCAAAACGCAATAACAATTTCTTTATACCGCCTTGCTCAAATTCAATCTCCGCCTTTCTGTCCTGACCTACACCCTCAAGTTTTAATACCTTTCCTTTTCCAAATCTCATATGTTCCACCTCATTCCCTTCGGAAAGTTCTAAGGTATTTCTCGCCTTTTCAGGTTCAGGAGAAGCAGGCTTTAACTTCCTGAGCTTTCTTAATTGTTCTTGTGAAGGTTTATGCGCCGGCGGCGGAGTCCCGCTCTTAGGCTTGGTTTGCCTTAATTTACTTTTATCAACCTCATCTCCGAAAATGTCGGTATTAATAAGTGGTTTGTACTTATAATCATCCTGAGGAACCATTAGGTCAAGGTATTGATCATCGATCTCCTCAATAAACCTACTAGGTTCGGCATCAACAAGTTTACCCCAGCGGTAACGGGATAATGTATAAGTTAAATATGCCTGTTTTTCGGCCCTGGTAAGTGCAACATAGAATAATCTTCTCTCTTCCTCCAGTTCACTTCTGGTATTCATACTCATTGCTGAAGGGAAAAGATCTTCTTCCATCCCGACTATATAAACATATGGGAACTCAAGTCCTTTGGCCAGGTGAATGGTCATCAAGGCCACACGATCTTCATCTCCTGTATCATTATCAAGATCTGTCGCTAAGGCTACATCTTCAAGAAATTCTGATAATGATCCGGTGGCATCGGCAAGTTCTCTCTGCCCCTCTACAAAATCACGAATACCATTCAGCAATTCCTCGATATTCTCGATTCTGGCAATACCTTCCGGAGTTCCGTCTTTTTTAAGTTCCTGTACAAGACCGGTTTTTTTAGTAACTGTATCTGCTACCTGAAAGGCGTCACTGGTCTCGTTCATGATCGCAAAACTCTTGATCATGTTCACGAAATTCTCAAGTTTTGTTTGAGTACCGCGATTAATATTCAAATCAAGGTTTTTGAGGTTTTCAATTACCTCGAATATAGATCTATTATGTTCCTTTGCTGCGATAGCAAGCCTGTCCATGGTTGTCATACCAATACCCCTGGAAGGATAATTGATCACACGCTTTAGCGCCTCTTCATCTTTAGGATTAAGAATAAGCCTTAAATAGGACAGTACATCCTTGATTTCTTTTCTTTGATAAAAGGAAAGTCCACCATAGATCCTATAGGGGATATCTTGCTTTCTCAAAGCGTCCTCCATCGCCCTACTCTGGGCATTGGTTCGATACAGAATGGCAAAATCACCATTATTCAACTGGTGTTGCATCTTATTCTCAAAGATCGAGCTAGCAACATATCTACCCTCTTCACCATCGGTAAGAAGTCTATTCACAATGATCTTGGGACCATCGTCGTTTGCCGTCCAAACCACTTTATCCAGTTTGGTCTGGTTCTTATCTATTATCGAGTTTGCAGCGCTTACTATGTTCTTGGTTGAACGATAATTTTGCTCCAGCCTGTACATTTGTACATTATCATAATCTTTCTGGAAATTCAGAATGTTATTAATATTCGCACCACGGAAGGCATAGATACTTTGTGCATCATCACCAACCACGCAAATATTCTGAAATTTATCTGATAAAGCTCTTACAATTAGATACTGCGAATGATTGGTATCCTGGTACTCATCTACGAGGATATATTTGAACCTGCTTTGATATTTATGTAATACATCTGGAAAACGGTTCAGAAGTTCATTAGTCTTCAGCAGAAGATCATCGAAATCCATTGCACCGGCTTTAAAACAGCGATCTACATATTCTTTATAGATTTCACCCAGGCGCGGTTTTTTAGACATAGCATCAGCCTCCTGAAGTTCAGGATTCTGAAAATATGCCTTTACGGTGATAAGGCTATTCTTATAGGAAGAGATACGGTTGTATACCTGCTTATATTTATAAACATCCTTATCCAGCCGCATATCCTTGATGATAGCACGTATCACCGAATGGGAATCCTGGGTATCGTAAATGGTAAAATTCGAAGGATAACCCAGTTTGTCTGCTTCAAACCTCAGCATTTTCGCGAATATTGAATGGAAAGTTCCCATCCAAAGATTTTTCGCTTCGCTATTACCTACGATCTGGGCAATACGATGTTTCATTTCCCTCGCCGCCTTATTGGTAAAGGTTAGAGCAAGTATATTAAAGGCATCCACCCCCTGATTCATCAGGTAGGCGATCCTAAAGGTAAGTACCCTTGTTTTACCAGAACCCGCTCCGGCAATTACGATCATGGGGCCGTCTTTTTGCAGCACCGGAGCCCTCTGTGCGTCATTTAATCCAGCTAAATAAGCTTCCAAATTTTCTCCGTTTTTAAAAGCTGAAAGGTAACTAAAATGAGCAAAAAAGGAAACCAGATGCAGGTGGTTTTTTAAACATTTACGATCTGTCTACACTTGTGATTTATATTTTAATATCTTTAAAAACCTGAAATCTTTTATTCTGAAAACCCTAAATGAAAAAATCACTTTTACTACTCTTTATATTTTGTTCTTTTTACACCTATTCACAAGATCTAATTACCGGGAATGTAATTCCCGACTACGGAAAGACATATCCAGTAGAATCACCAGAATTTAAGACGGACACCATTTCCAAATTGAAGGTTGTTTTTGATGTGAATAGAAGTTTTTCAGAAAATGAACCTAATAAATTAATAGAAACCGCTGCCAGATATTTAAACATGCACGAGCATGCCGGAGCAGATCCTGAAAATCTGGAAGTTGCTCTGGTTATCCACGGTAAGGCAGTGAAGGATATGCTTAAGGACAAGTTTTATAATGAAAATTTCCCCGAAGAATCTATTAATCCTAATTTACCCCTGATCAATGCTCTCGCAGCTAATGGAGTCAAGATCATTGTATGTGGCCAGAGTGCCACGCATTACGGGGTAAACCCGGAAAACTCAAATCCAAATGCCATATTCGCATTATCGGCAATGACAGCTCTCGTCCAGCTGCAGAATGAAAATTACCAAATGATCAACTTTTAAAATCAGCATATGAAATTCAATTTATTTCTACTTTCTATTTTAATAACCGGAATTGCGTATTCCCAGGGTGAAATTCCCGAAGATGAATTTAAAAATATCGAAGATCAGGTTATAGAATGGCGCAGGGATTTTCACCAAAACCCTGAACTATCAAACCGTGAATTTGAAACTGCCGAGAAAATTGCAACATACCTCAATTCGCTTGGAATAGAAACGAAAACCGGTATCGCTAAAACCGGTGTAGTAGGTATACTAAGGGGTGATAATCCTGGGAGGACACTTGCTCTAAGGGGAGATATTGATGCCCTTCCCGTAACCGAAAAAAATGATCTACCTTTTAAATCTGAGGTGGAGACAGAGTTCTTAGGTTCAAAAACGGGAGTTATGCATGCCTGTGGCCATGATACCCATACCGCAATCCTGATGGGAGTAGCGAAGATCCTTTCAGAAAATAAAGACAAGATAAACGGAACCGTAAAATTCATTTTCCAGCCGGCAGAAGAAGGTCCGCCACCCGGAGAAGAAGGAGGTGCAAAATTAATGATCAAGGAAGGGGTACTTGAAAATCCTGATGTAGATGCGATCTTCGGATTACATATTAATGCCGCAATTCCCGTTGGAACCATAAAATATAAGCCGGAAGGTACCATGGCCGCCGTTGAAAGGTTCGTGATTAACGTGAAAGGAAAACAAGCACATGGATCGGCACCCTGGAGTGGGGTTGATCCAATATTGATCTCGGCTAAGATCATTGACGGCTTACAAACCATAATTAGCCGTAATGCTGATCTTACGGAATCTGCTTCGGTAATTACAGTTGGTAAGATAACCAGCGGAATTAGATTCAATATTATTCCTGAAACTGCTGAGATGATAGGAACAGTTAGAACGTTGGATTCCGCTAATAAGTCACTTATTATTCGGCGTATGAACGAAATGGTTCCTGCTATTGCTGAAACTTACGGAGGAGAAGCCACTATTGAATTTCAGAATAATACTTCTATTACATTTAATGATCCTGCCCTCACTAATAAAATGCTCCCAACCCTTAAAAAAGTTGCCGGTTCTGAAAATGTGATACTAAGGAATGCAACCACTGGTGGGGAAGATTTTTCCTTTTTTCAAGAGGAAGTTCCCGGATTCTATTTTTTCCTGGGAGGCAAGCCTGTAGACGCCGACGCTACAAGGCATCATACTCCAGATTTTTATATTGATGAAAGCGGATTACTACTTGGAGTGAAAGCAATGACCCAATTAACCCTTGATTATCTAAATCAATCCTGATGGAGGAATTCATTACATTTATTAGCAACATTCCCTGGTGGGCCTGGCTCCTGGCTATACTTATGATCATTGCTGTTGCAGATATCTTTTTCAATAAACAGCATACGATAAAGCACAATTTCCCGGTCGTGGGACATCTTAGGTACTTCCTGGAAAGTATAGGACCGGAACTACGCCAGTATATTGTCGCCAATAACCGTGAGGAGTTGCCTTTTAACCGCAGGGAGCGCGGGTGGATTTACGCTTCTGCCAAGAATGAGAATAATTATGAAGGCTTTGGAACCGATCAGGATATTTTTTCCACTCACTATATTTTTATCAATAATGCCCTTTTACCTTATAAGCTTCCGAAAGGTCATCCAAATATCAAGAATTCAGGTTTGATTCCATCAGCAAAGGTGATGGGCGAATGGAATAAACGAAAAAGACCTTACCGGCCTGCCTCTATCATAAACATTTCAGCAATGAGCTACGGATCTTTATCAGCAAAAGCGATAGAGTCAATGAATGAAGGCTGTAAACTGGCGGGAGCCTATCACAATACCGGAGAAGGAGGACTTTCACCCTATCATCAAAAAGGCGCCGATGTGGTTTTTCAAATTGGTACAGGATACTTTGGCGTAAGAGATGAAAATGGTAATTTTTCTATGGATAAACTCGTGGAGATGGTAAATACTAATCCCGAGATAAGAGCAATAGAATTAAAATTATCGCAGGGAGCAAAACCAGGAAAAGGAGGAGTTCTTCCGGCTGCTAAAATATCTAAAGAGATCTCTGAGATACGTGGAGTTCCCATGGGAAAGGATGTATTATCACCATCATACCATTCTGCTTTTGATGATCTTGAGGGAATGGTTGATTTCATTGAAGATATAGCTAAAAAAACAGGACTTCCTGTTGGAATTAAGTCTGCAGTTGGACAATTGAAAGACTGGGAAAAATTGGCCAGGATCATGCAGGAAAAAGATCATGGACCAGATTTCATATCCATTGATGGTGGTGAAGGAGGAACCGGAGCAGCTCCACCCAGCTTTGCAGACCATGTTTCCCTCCCGTGGATCTATGCTTTTACAGATGTCTACAAAATATTTCAGAAATATAAACTTACAGATAGAATTGTTTTTGTAGCCGCAGGCAAACTTGGTTTTCCGGCAAAAGCAGCTATGGCATTTGCTTTGGGAGCAGATATTATAAACGTGGCCAGGGAGGCCATGATGAGTGTGGGCTGTATACAGGCGCAAAGTTGCCATACCAATACCTGTCCTACCGGTATTGCAACTCAAAATAAATGGTTACAATCGGGAATCAATGTAAAAGACAAGGCTATGCGTACTAATTTTTACTTTGTTAAATTCAGAAAAGAATTACTGCAAATTAGCCATGCATGCGGGTATGAACATCCTTGCCAATTCAACACAGACGATGTAGAAATCAACCTTAGTGATAAGAATCTGGCAAAAACTCTCGCCACGACTTTTTCTTACCATAAAGATGAAGTAAATTTCGCCTCAGTTCAGCAACTTCTGGAATGTTCTCACCTTGGAGGAAACCTCAACCTGGAGAATATGAGAAAAACAGAGGATGCCATAGATTAAATAAAATACCCGATGAACGAAACTGATATACTCGATTTTCTATATGCAATTTTACCAGCAATAGTGGTTGGACTGGTCTCTTTTTACTTTTTCCGCACTTTTTCCAAAAATGAAGAACAGCGAAGACGGTTTATAATGCTTAGGGAAAAACAAAAAACTGCATTACCCATTAGATTGCAGGCCTACGAAAGATTAGCCCTTTTATTGGAAAGGGTTTCTCCAGGTAAGCTCCTTTTCAGAGTTAAACCAACTTCAGAAGATGCAGATATGTATGCAAACCTGCTTATTGCCAATATCGAACAGGAATTCGAACATAACCTGGCTCAACAGATATACGTAAGCAATGAATGCTGGGACTATGTAAAGACGGCTAAAAATGCGACTATTACTTTAATCAGGAAAGCTGCCGGAAAGGAAGCGGTTAATAATTCTGATGACCTTCGACAAATAATATTGAAAAGCCTGATGGAGAAACAGCCTCCTACAGATGCGGCATTATCTTATATAAAGAAAGAGGTTAAAAACCTAACTTAAACCAGGAAGACTTGGCTGCCTTTCTTTCCAGTTCCTTTTTCTCAGCATACTCATAACCTTGCTGCCACCACTCGGTCATCGCTTTTTTATTAAATACGAGTGAGTTTTCGGTTAGTTTAGTAGGAGTATAATAGATATTAAGTTTTACCTTTTTATTCATCGCAGCAAGTTTCCCTTCCACGATATCGTGATACTCTACCTGGTCCATCAAAAATCCGAATAAATTCACCATCAGTGAAAATGGGTTTTTACCGAGTATCTTATTATACTCCATATTCTCCGCCTCAAGAATAATGGCATCAACTTCAGTAGCTCCACGCTTGATAGCTTCTCTAATTGGCACTACGCACCCAAGACCTCCATCGGCATACTCATATCCATCTTTTTGGGCAAGACTCATAAATGGTATATAGTTACAGCTTATCCAGATCCAGTCGCAAAAATCATCATATTCGAATTCGTGAATAGATTTATACTCTACCCTATTCTTGGAAAGATTTGATACGGTTACTACTACATCTTCCACCTGACTTTTTAATTCATTGAAATCCTGATGAGAGAAATTCTTCCGGATATTTCTTCGCAGAGCTTTACTTTCTCCGAAGGTCCTGCGAGATCTAATGAACTGCCATACCGTATTCAAATAGTTAATCGTCACATACTCACGGCCATCTTTTTTCCTTACGACAAATGGGTTTACACTAAAGATCTTTCGCTGGGTAACATTCGTATATATGTCGTAGACCTTCTGTATGTTTCCTGCAGCAAGATGAGGAATTAACAAGCTTCCAGTAGAAGTTCCTAGAAATAGTTTATAATTTCGCTTTTTCTCCTGAATAAGATACTGGGCAACGCCTCCGGCAAAAGCTCCTTTGCTTCCTCCTCCAGATATTACCAATGCTCGCATTAAGATTCGATTTGATTCAATTCTTGATTTCTGTATTTGGCAAACTCATACCCACTCTCCCACCATGCCGTCATCTGCTCCTTATCAAAAATAAGAGAATTCGTAGTAAGTACAACTGGGGTGTAATAAAAATTTAGGATCGTATCCTTATTGGCCGCAGCAAATTTCCCGATCGTTATATTTTGCTTTTCGATACGGTCAAGCATAAAAGCGAACAGATTGGTGATAAGAGAAAATACGTTCCTAGAAGGCATACGGTTAAAATAGGTCACTTCAGTTTGCAGAATGATCGCATCAACTTCAGTTGCACCACGTTTTATAGCTTCTTCAATTGGCACCATAGATCCCAGCCCTCCATCTGCATATTCACAGCCATTTTTATTCACCAGGCTCATAAAGGGAGTATAATTACAGGAAATCCAGATCCATTCAATAAATTCCTCATACTCATATTCCTTAATAGATTTATATTCGACTTCATTAAGAGAAATATTTGAGACCGTAGCTACTACTTCTTTTTTCCCAGCTTTTAATTCTTCAAACTCCTCCCTGGTAAATGTATCTGCCAGTAAATTCTTGAGATTAAAACTATCTCCAAAGGTCTTTTTCCCTTTCAAAAAATTCTTGATCACATTAAAATGGTTGATGCTGATATTCTCACGACCATGCTCTTTTTTAATCAAAAAAGGACGACTACTGAAAATACTGGATTGATCTACTGATGTAAATACTTTTTTAACCTTTTCTGCTTTATGCAGGGCTATATGAGACATGAGCAGGCTTCCGGTAGACGTACCAATAAAAAGGTCATAATCCTTCTTAAGAACTTCAGTTAGATATTGAGCAACACCGCCCGCAAAAGCGCCTTTACTCCCTCCTCCTGAAATTACAAGTGCACGCATTTTAACCTGTGGTTTTAGATCTCAAATAAGCAGTCTCCTTATCATCCATATTTGTAGACAGGTCTAAGATTTCCTGCCGGTACTCTTCATTCTTTAATAATTCTGAAAGCAATTGTCGGCAATAATTCCTGAAACTATAGGTATGGTGTTGGGTTCCTTTAATAAGACTTTCCAGACTACTTTGATTAAATGCACCAAGCTGAAATAAATATCCGAATGCATTTTCTCTTAATTGAAAAGGCCTGGAAACATCTGTGTAACCCGCCAGCTCTTCATAATATTCCTGATTACGAGCTGCCTCAAATTCAGGAGTTGCCAGACTTAAAGTTAACCAAAGCATGCGAATATTTCTATTATAAAAACCTATTAAGTCGCGAGTCTGATCCAGATAGGCGGTACGATCGTTTGGAAATTGCTCCCCCAGCTTATAAAGAGCTGCTTCAATAGTCAGGTAGGATTCATCTTTTAAGAGCGATTCAAAATCATTCTTAAGATCTCCCGGAATTCGCTCCATGGTCATGGCGATAGACTGTCTCACAAAGATATTATTAGACTCAAAAGCCTTTTTATATAAAGAATTGACCTGTTGTGATTGTATACCTGCTAATTGAAGTACTGCTTCCTGACCAGTATAATCATTCACCGGAAACTCCAGGGCCTTTTCCAGATATTCATATTTCTGGTCAAACGCGGTTTCCCTTAAAGCCGCAAGATTTAGATAATTAGTAATAAACTCAGATTTCTTCAAGGATTCCAGGGACTGACCTGCCTTAAATGCAGACTGCTGGATCCAATCCTGCTTAAAATCAGTTAGATCCTGGCCAGAAACCGCTTCTATTTCAGCCAGGAAATTATCAGTTTCAACATTCTTAAAACTATATAGTTCGAGATAATTTTTGACTCCCTCCCGGAAGGCTTCAGGACCAACCCTTTCCCTTAAAATATGCAAAGCCCAGGCTCCTTTTTGATAGAATGTAAGAGAACTTGCTTTTGGATTCAGCAAGGATTCCCCTTTTCCGGTATCACTTAATTCCTTCAGCTTTTCTGCAGTTTCGTATAGTTTCCAGTAATAATAATCATCTCCAAAGATCTCCCTTTCTGCCAGTAAAGCATAAAAGGTCGCAAAGCCTTCATGAAGCCAATGATGTTTACTGGATTTCTCGGTAACAAGATTACCAAACCATTGATGGGCCAACTCATGCGCATCTACATTCGCATAATTTCTATCCTTGAAACCTATAGAATCTGTAAGAAAAGATTCTGAAAATATGGTTGTGCCGGTATTTTCCATTCCTCCATAGAGAAAGTCCTGCACCGGTAATTGCTTATAGTTCTGCCAGGGATAAGCAACACCTATTTCATTTTCCAGAAAATCAAAAATTTCCCTGGAATATCTGTATGTAGGCTCTACCAATATTGAGTCTTCAGGTTTGTAGTACAATTTAATTTCATCACCCGTAGAAGAAGTTATATCCTTTGAATCATATTTTCCGGCAGCTACAGCAACCAGATAACTACTCATGGGGCTTTCCATATCGAATTTCCAGAGCCTGGTAGAATCATTTATTTTTTCATTTGAAAGTAATCGTCCATTTGAGATCAATTTATAATCGGCAGGGAATTCGAAATTCAGATCGAATTCTGCTTTCTCTTCCATATCGTCAAAACTGGGAAGCCAGGTGGAGGTATATTTACCCTGACCCTGGGTCCAAACCTGTTTTTGAGCATCATCTATTTCCGGAAGTTGCCAGTTTATGAAATACATCCCGCTGTTAGGTTGTACAGAATAACTTAATTCAAGGGAATTTTTCTTTGATGGCAGAAAGTCCTGTAGCAGGTAAATACCATTCTCATCATTGTAGAACTCAATAGGATTTTCATTCAGGGAAACATCCTTAAACTGCATTTTTTTTCCATCAATAAACAAGGTATCCTGTTGGGCCAGAACGTCAAAAATAAAATTGACAGTTCCGTTCACTGTTCCTTTAGACGGCTGAATTTCTACATGAGCATTGACATTTGTAAAATCGAAATATCCAGTTTGGGAAAGATTATTTTCCTGAGCCATTAAGATAACCGAACAAAAACAAAATAGGACAGCAAGGTTTTTTCGCATGTAATTAAGAGGAATAACTTCTGCAAAATACAAATTTGACTTCTCAATCCATAAAATTTGAAGTTTAAACATGTTCTCCCAAAAGCATAACTATAAAAATCAAACGGATTTAATATCTTCGTTTTTATGATCCAGAATCTGTTGCAAACCCCTATTGAGTATTTAAAAGGTGTAGGTCCTAACCGGGCCGAGGTACTTAAAAAGGAGCTCAATATTCAGTCTTACCGGGATCTAATCAATTTCTTTCCAAATAGGTATATAGACAAGACCGGCTTTTATAAGATTAGTCAACTACAGCGAAATTCTTCTGATGTACAGATAGTTGGCAAGATCGTACACATGAAAATGGTTGAGCAGAAAAAGGGAAAACGACTGGTCGCAGATTTTATAGATGATACAGGCAAAATGGAACTTATCTGGTTTCGTGGTCATAAATGGATAAGGGAGAACCTTAAATTGAATACTCCTTATGTGATTTTCGGAAAAACAAGTTGGTATAATGGCAGTTTTAGTATGCCCCATCCAGAAATGGAACTGGTAGCCGATTATAAAAAGAACCTGCGGCCTGCGATGCAACCGGTGTACCCATCAACCGAAATGTTGCAAAAGAAAGGTATAACCAACAGGGTCATAATGAAACTCATGCAGGTCGTTCTTCAGCAAACAGGATTAAAATTTTCAGAAAGTTTGACTCCTACCCTAAAGGAAGAATTAAAACTTATATCCAAAGCAGAAGCCTTATTTAATATTCATTTTCCTAAAAACCAGGAATTACTGGCCAAGGCGCAATTCAGGCTAAAGTTTGAAGAGTTGTTCTTTATTCAGCTACAGCTTTTGCGAAAGAACATGTTGCATAAGCAAAAAATAAAAGGCTTCAATTTCGACCAGATTGGAGAACACTTCAATGATTTTTACCAGAATCACTTGCCTTTCGATCTAACCAATGCACAGAAAAGGGTGATCAAGGAAATAAGAAGTGATATGGGAAGTGGTGCCCAAATGAACCGACTCCTACAAGGTGACGTGGGATCTGGTAAAACCATCGTGGCCCTAATGTCCATGCTAATCGCATTGGACAATAATTTCCAGGCTTGTCTCATGGCTCCTACAGAGATACTCTCCATTCAGCATTATAATGGTTTGAAGGAATTATGTGAAAAACTTGACCTTCAAATTTACCTGCTCACTGGTTCTACAAAGACAGCCTTGAGGAGGGAAATCCATGAAAAACTCGAAAATGGGGAAATAGATATTCTTATAGGAACCCATGCACTTTTGGAAGACAAGGTGAAATTCAATAATCTGGGTCTTGCGGTCATTGATGAGCAACATCGCTTTGGCGTAGCCCAAAGGGCGAAACTATGGAAGAAAAATCATATTCCGCCACACGTACTGGTAATGACCGCCAATCCTATACCTAGAACTCTGGCGATGAGTCTTTATGGAGATCTGGATGAAA
>CBDTXN010000054.1:0-14970 GCA_965364455.1 uncultured Flavobacteriaceae bacterium | reverse complement strand
CTTGACCGTCAGAATAAGAATAATCCAACAGCTCCTTTCAGGGATATTGATAATAGTGAAAAGGAGAGCTTATTAGAAAGCGCAATGAAGCGTTCAGAGCGTTGGAGAAAAATGAGTGATCAGGGTAAATCTGAAAAAGAGATCAGGGAATCTTTTACCAAGGAAGCAGAGATGAGAGTTTTCAGCTGGAAAGGTACTATTGATACAGTGATGACCCCTCGTGATTCCATACTCTATTATAAATCCTTCCTTCAGGCAGGAATGATGTCTATGGTACCGCAAACGGGAGAAGTGAAAGCATGGGTTGGAGGAACCAATTTCAAGCATTTCAAATACGACCACGTAAAGCAGGGAAAACGTCAGGTAGGTTCAACGTTTAAACCTTTTGTTTACGCTACAGCAATAGATCAGCTTAAGTTTTCCCCATGTGATACCTTGCCAAGATCAAGGTTTACCATCGAGGCTGGTAAACATGGAAATCAGGATGACTGGTCACCTAAGAATGCCGGAGCTAATGATCCTAGTGATTATGAAGGAATGGTTTCTTTAAAAGATGCGCTGGCGCAGTCTATTAATACCGTTACAGCAAGATTGATAGACAAAACCGGTCCTAAGCCGGTGATAAACCTTGTTGAAAAACTTGGGGTAGATGTCTCAAGAATTCCTGAAGTTCCTTCAATTGCATTGGGAACGCCAGATATTAGTCTTTTTGAGATGGTTTCAGCATTCAGCACCTTCGCGAATCAGGGGGTTTATGTTAAGCCTATAGTAGTGAACAGGATAGAAGATAAGAACGGTACTGTTCTTTACCAGCATGTTCCTGAAACAAGGGATGTGCTAAGCAAGGAAGCAGCTTATGTCACCGTTAATCTTCTGGAAGGGGTTACCCAATCTGGTTCAGGGGTTCGTCTAAGAGGTACCTGGGCTAAGGGACGTAAGGATTATGAAAGGGCTGTTACGGGTTATCCATATGATTTTAAAAATCCAATTGCCGGGAAAACCGGTACTACCCAAAACCAGAGTGATGGGTGGTTTATTGGAATGGTTCCAAACCTTGCCACTGGTGTCTGGGTAGGGGCTGAAGACAGGTCTGTTCATTTCCCAGGAATTACTTATGGCCAGGGGGCTACGATGGCGTTACCTATCTGGGGAATGTATATGAAAGATGTTTATGCCAATGAAGATCTTAAGGTTTCCAAAGAAAATTTCGAAAAACCTGAAAATATGAGTATCCAGGTGGACTGCGATCAATATGGTGCAGCCAGGAAAACTGATAATTCTGTGCCGGACGAGCTCGATTTTTAAGACTATTTCAAAAAAAGTATAATTAAATTCCTGATAAATCAAGGAAGTCGCCTGTTAGCGTTGCGACCACATTTTTATTTTCGTATTTTCGGTTAAAATTCTGAAAAAATGATCATAAAAACAGTTGATAACGTACAGAAGGCTGTAGATGGTGTAAAGGACGGGATGACCTTTATGCTCGGTGGTTTCGGTTTATGCGGAATTCCTGAGAATGCTATTTCCGAACTTGTTCGCCTTAACCTTAAGAACCTTACCTGTATCTCAAATAACGCCGGAGTCGACGATTTCGGTCTTGGACAATTACTTCATAAAAAACAGATCGATAAAATGGTTTCCTCTTACGTTGGGGAAAATGCCATTTTTGAAAAACAAATGTTAAGCGGTGAGCTCGAGGTAGAACTTATTCCGCAGGGAACACTGGCGGCAAGATGCCAGGCTGCTCAGCAGGGATTTCCTGCAATCTATACTCCAGCAGGTTATGGAACCGAAGTTTCCATGGGAAAGGAAACACGGGAATTCGACGGGAAAATGTATGTACTGGAAGAAGCCTTTAAGGCAGATTTCGCTTTTGTAAAAGCCTGGAAAGGAGATAAAGCCGGAAACCTTATTTTTAAAGGTACGGCCAGGAACTTTAACCCGGTGATGTGTGGTTCGGCAAAAGTTACTGTTGCTGAGGTGGAAGAATTAGTTGAACCTGGTGAATTGGATCCAAACCAGATCCATATTCCGGGAATCTTTGTACAGCGAATTTTTCAGGGTAAAGATTATGAGAAAAGAATTGAGCAACGTACAGTTAGACAAAAAGCATAATTATGGCATTAGATAAAAACGGAATAGCACAACGAATAGCCAAAGAGGTAAAAGACGGATATTACGTTAACCTTGGGATTGGTATCCCAACTTTAGTGGCAAACTTTGTACGTGACGATATACAGGTAGAATTTCAAAGCGAGAATGGAATTCTTGGAATGGGACCTTTCCCTTTTGACGGCGAGGAGGATGCAGACCTTATAAATGCCGGTAAACAAACAATTACTGCTTTACCCGGAGCCAGTTTTTTCGACTCTGCAATGAGCTTTGGAATGATACGGGGTCAGCATGTAGACCTTACTATTTTAGGTGCTATGGAGGTAGCCGAAAATGGTGATATCGCCAACTGGAAGATTCCCGGTAAAATGGTAAAAGGAATGGGAGGAGCAATGGATTTGGTTGCTTCTGCTGAAAATATTATCGTGGCTATGATGCATACAAATAAAGCTGGTGCATCGAAACTTCTTAAAAAGTGTTCTCTGCCTTTAACCGGAGTAGAATGTGTAACGAAGATCGTTACGAATCTTGCCGTTATTGAAGTGACTGAAGATGGATTTAAATTACTTGAGCGGGCACCTGGAGTGAGCGTTGAAGAAATTGAAAAAGCAACTGAAGGAAAATTAATCGTTGAAGGAGATATTCCTGAAATGCAATTAGGATAATAATAAAAAGGCCGGATCATAGATCCGGCCTTTTTATTATACTACAGAAGTTGAATTCTCCTGTATGTCTATAAGAAAATCTATTGCGTCGTCCTGAGTAATCACCTTTCCTCGGGAATTAGCCTGTGAGAAATATCCGTACCAGCCAACATTTTTTAAGTTACTTTCCAGAACCTTCACTTCTTCTATAGAAGGCATCTTCCAAACCGTCATATAACGGTAATCGCTTCTGTAAGGAGTATGTTCATCGTTTCTCGCCCATCCAAGGTTTTCAACGCCGCTGGCTTTCATGCTCTTAATACGGTTATGCATATCGTCCATTAACTTTTTTCTTTCATCACGATTCAACTTCATCCATTTGGTGGTCACGTTCCACATTTCTATATATAAATACATAATTTAAGTTTTTGAATAAGAATTACTTAAAGTTAAACATTTAGAAAGTGGAATGCCAAGTTATACTATCTGAAAATCAGCATTTTAAGAATATTTTATACTGAAATAATTTCTGTATCACTCAATAAAACTTCCTGTCTTAGTTTGAGCATGACCTGGGCAATTGCTACTACATCCCTTTCACAATATTCTACTATCCGGTCAATTTCTCCTTTTTCGTAAAAAACATTACGAACCATAGAACCGTCAATATCCTCCTTCGGTGAGGGAATACCTAAAACGTGAGTGAGTAGTTTTAATGAAGTATAATGCTTATAATCTCCGAATTTCCATAATTCAAGAGTGTCCAGATGAGGTACTTCCCAGGGCTTCTTTCCGAATAGATCTAATTTTGAAGGCAATCGCATATTATGAATCAGCATTCGACGGGCGATATATGGAAAATCGAATTCCTTACCGTTATGAGCACAAAGCAGGTGGTAAGGCTGAAAGAAGTATTCAGCTAACAGATCTGTAAAATCTAAGAGTATTTTCTTTTCTTCTCCTTTGAAACTTGTCACTCTGAATTTTCTGCTGCCGCTTTTGAAATTAAAGAAACCGGCTGAGATACAAACGATCTTCCCAAATTCACTCCAGATCCCGGCTCGCTCGTAGAACTCTTCAGCGGTAAAATCATCCTTCCGCTGATATTTGGACTTTTCTTCCCATAGGAGTTTCTTTTCGTCACTCATTTCAGAATAAGATCTGAATTCAGGGACTGTTTCGATATCCAGAAAAAGTATATTTTCCAGATTAAGTTTATGAAGCATGATTCAACATTTTATAGGTCTCATCAATATACATATAAAAATCCTGGTAATGCTTATCGTCTTTCTCCTTGCGAATTAACTTCCTGCCGAGTCGTACTATTACCAGATCATCCTCCGGAATCATTATAACGTACTGGCCTAAAATTCCTCTCATATAGAAAATGTCCTTGTTCTTATGGTCGCTAAGCCAAAAACCATAACCGTAATAAGGAGTATTTTCAAACCTGGGTTTGGAAGCGGTTGCAATAAATGCGGAATCCAGGAGCTGGTTATTGTTCCATCTACCGTAATTGATGAATAGCTTTCCTAATTTCCCGAAATTTCTGGCATTACTGGAAATGCAGCAATAGGCCTTTTCCATTTCAGATTCTTCACTGTCCAGCTGCCATAGGGCATCATCATTCATTCCCAAAGGCTTCCAGAAACTCTCACTTAAATATTCACTAAGACTTTTACCTGTTGCTTTTTCAATGACCATCCCTAATAATTGCGTGTTACCACTCAGGTATTCAAATTCTTCACCTGGTTTTTCAATTACCTTTAATTCAAGCACCTGTTCTCTAATGTCATCTCCAAAATATGCCCTGGCAGTAGAAGCAAAAGGATTATAATAATTTTCATTCCAGTTTAGACCTGAAGACATAGATGAAAGGTTACCAATGCTAAGTCTTTCATCAAATTCAGGAAAGAAATCTGCCACCGGTTGATTTATATTTTCAAGATGACCATCCTGGATGGCTTTGAACATTAATGCGGTCACTACGCTCTTAGCCATAGAAAAAGAGTTCGTTCTGGACTTGCGATCATAGCCATTATAATATTCCTCAAACCAGAGGCTGTCGTTTTTAATGATGAGAAAGGCCGCAGTTTCCAGTTCATTATGAAGACTATCTAGCTTTGAGGTGATTTTAACCTCGTTGTATTCCTTATGTAAAGGCCATTCCTGGACGCTGTCCGAATTCTGGATGACATTATTGTCGAAATAAGTGTAATCGTCTATAAAGGCTGTTTTATGCCCTGTGAGGTAAGTTGTGCTTATCCCTTTAAAAATATATCCGTATCCAAAAACATATAATAGGATGGAAGCAAAGAATAAAAAACCTATAAAAATTAAAAGTGCTCTGAATAGCTTTTGCATTTGATTAATATTTGGTCAGAATAGCCACAGCGTATACACGAATCTAACCGGCCATCTGACCTAAATTACTATATTTTTAGAAAAGGCTTTGCTGTTTAGGTGGATTCTCATGGTCCAGCAACCATTTTTTTCTGTGTAATCCTCCGGCGTATCCTGTAAGAGATCCATCACTTCCAATTACCCGGTGACATGGAAAAACGATCCATAAGGGATTTTTTCCATTAGCTGAAGCTACCGCACGAATAGCTTTTTCGTCGCCCAGTTCCCTGGAAAGCGCCAGGTAAGAGGTAGTTTCACCATAAGGTATTTTGGTAAGCTGATTCCAGACCCTTTTCTGAAATTCGGTTCCCTTGGCATTAAGCTTAATATCGAAATTTTGGAGGTCCCCGGTAAAATATTTCTGAAGTTGTGTGGTTGCAGGCTCCAATTCAGCAGGAATTTCTGTAGAAATTTGGCCTTCGTCCGAAACTTTTATGGAAGAAATTCCGTTGGAATCACCGGTTATTTCAGCAATACCAAGAGGAGTTTTAATTCTAGCTTTCTTCATTCTTTTTCTCCTTTTCCTCCGGAGTCTCAGTATCTTCAGTTTCCTGATCCTGTTTTCTCTGAATAAGACCAAGTCGCTTGGCCCTTCTTTCCCAGTTCTTTCTTGCCAGCATCTGCATATCTTCAACGCTGTCACTTTCATCCATGATCTCAAGGCCTAAAAGGGTCTCGATTATATCTTCCATGGTGACGATTCCGGTCACGTTTCCATATTCATCCACAATCATGGAAATATGAGCCCGCTTCTGAACAAAAATTTCAAAAAGTTCAGGAATAGGAGTGTTGTCATTGGTGACCAGGATATCCCGCTTAATTTCGCTAAGGGCCTGGTGGCCTTTTTCGTCAATTACTTCCTCCAGTACATCGTCTTTCAGGATAAATCCGGAAATATTATTCGATCTCCCTTCATACACAGGAATACGCGAAAACTTTAAGTTTTTATGATTTTGGTGAAATTCCTTAAGGGTTAAGCTTTCATCTTCGGTAATTGCTACTGAAAATGGGGTCATAACATCCTTAGCTTCAACAGACTTAAAGACTAAAAGATTTTTTATCACCGTGGTTTCACTCTCTTCAAAAACTCCTTCTTCTTCGGCTGCGTCTGTGATCGCGGCAAACTCTTCCCTACTCATACTGCTTACGTGGGCAGATTTCCCGATCAATTTAGTGGTAAGCATCAATATCCACAGTATTCCGGTATATTTTAACGGGAAGATCATGATCTGCAATGATTTTGCAGTGAAGTTTCCAAGGGATTGCCAGTAGGTGGCGCCAATTGTCTTGGGAATAATTTCAGATAATACTAGGATCGCAAGAGTCATAACTGCTGAAACTATTCCAACTGCGTTTCCTCCATCACCATAGATCTTCTCTGCCTGTACACCTACGAGTATGGCTCCAACTGTATGCGCAATCGTATTTATAGTAAGGATGGCGATCAAAGGTTTGTCTATATCCTGTTTAAGATTAGCCAGAATATTTGCGTAATTTTTTCCCTCTTTTCTTTTTATTTTGATGTACGAAGGAGTTATGCTCAGTAAAGCCGCCTCCAGGATCGAACACATAAAGGAAAAGAAGATCGATAAAACTGCAAATAGTATTAATAAGCCCATATGCTTTATTAACTGTTAGATTGGCTAATTTATAGATTCTTAAATCAAAATTTTTAAAAGAAATGATAAAAGCCAAAAAAAGCCTTTCCTTTTTAAGGAGAAGGCTTTGATTTATTTAATTTTACCAGCCTCTATAAGCCGGTGGTTCTATATTGTTCAAATTCAAGTAGACTATAAGCTGTCCGCGATGATGCGTAACATGGTCCTGCATTAAATTCAGCAGTTGCAATGTGCTCATTTCTCCCGAAAAGAAGTCCGATTTTTCTTTAAGATCCTCTTCATTTAAAGCCTTTACACTTTCAGTGATCGTGTTAAAAGACTCGTTTAGCTTATTAATGATCTCAGCCTTTTGGTCTGGAAAATCCTTTTGTATTGAATTGTTATCTTTTAGAATATAGTTTGAATGTATCCAGGTCATATTCCGGTTTATGTGCTGCAATTGTGCTGAAAAGCTCATTTGCCTTGGCGTAGGTTGAAAGTCATATTGATTTTCTGGCATGGCCCTGGCAATTTCAAGCAGGTACTCTTTAGAATTTTTCCATTTCTTTAAAAAGGCTTCTAGGTAATCTGAATCCTGAGCTAAAGAATTCATGCTTGAAAAAAGGATGATCATAAGTATACTGAAGCTTTTCATGATTAAGAAATTAATTTCACCGCATCCTTGGCAAAATAGGACGCGATCATATCTGCGCCTGCTCTCTTAATCGCAGTAAGTTGTTCAAGCACTACCGCATCATGGTCCAGCCATCCTTTTTCTGAAGCCGCCTTAATCATGGCGTACTCACCGCTTACCTGGTAAACAGAAACAGGTACGTTCACTACGTTCTTGATATCTCTAACGATATCCAAATAGCATAATCCCGGTTTTACCATTACAATATCGGCACCTTCATCGATATCCATCATGGTCTCCCTGATTGCTTCATCGCGGTTGGAAGGATCCATCTGGTAGGTCTTTTTATCTTTTGGAATATTCTGAGCATCTACCGGGGCAGAATCTAGAGCATCCCTGAAGGGGCCATAAAACGCTGAAGCATATTTGGCAGAATAGCTCATGATCCCGGTATCATGAAAACCTTCATCTTCAAGAAGGCTTCTAATTTCAAAAATTCTGCCGTCCATCATGTCACTTGGAGCAACGAAATCTGCTCCTGCTTTTGCATGTGAAAGCGCCATTTCAGAAAGTACTGCCGTAGTATCATCATTTAGAACCTTACCATCATCGATAATTCCGTCGTGGCCATATGCAGAATAAGGATCCAGGGCAACATCTGTCATTACGATCATATCTGGCACTGCATTTTTTACCGTTTTTATTGCCCGCTGCATCAGACCATCAGGGTTAGTGGCTTCCTTCCCGGCATTGTCCTTTAGGTTTTCAGGAACTTTTACAAATAACAGAACAGATTTTAATCCCAAGTTCCATAATTCTTTCACTTCCTTTTCAATAAGATCGAGACTATATCTAAAATAACCCGGCATTGAGGCGATCTCATCCTTAACATTCTTTCCTTCAACAATGAACAGCGGCACTATAAAATCATTTGGAGAGATAATGGTTTCTCTCACCATAGATCTTATGCTTTCATTTGTTCTCAATCTTCTATTTCTGCGTAATGGGTACATTATTTAATTTTTAATTGAATCAATTTTTTTATTCACATCATCTGATATTTTCAGAACCTTTTGAGGTGCCTGGAATCTATATCCTATAAATGCCTGAAAATATGGAATATTATCCTCGGTATAGGTTACACGGTCTGAATTATGGTTGAGAATAAGATAACTGTATTGAGCACCGGCATAAAAATCTGAAAAATCATAGTTAATGGCTCCTCTAAAATTCACTTCGTATAGAAATGAAGTGAGACTTTCAGCATCGGTTCCGTCAGAAAAATTTACGCCCACCCCGGCAGCAGCCCCGGCAGACAGCATAAGATCTCTCGTTGGAATCCAGTTATAATAGTATCCAGGGGAGATTGCAATGTCTACAGAATGATATTTTTCATCGATATCCTGGCCACCCCCGCCTTCTCCTCTAATTTTATATTCTGTATAATAATAAATAAGCTGCGGAATAAAAGAACCTACGCTTTTTAATTGTTTTTCATCCTGGTTGGTGATGGCCCTGAACGAATAATTTTCATTGAAGATATAGCCTGTACTACCCCCAATTTTAAAAGATTTTGTTCTGGGAAGATAAACCTTGTTGAGATCATTTTCAACATAGAACCCTTTTTCATTATACAGGTTAAAAGTTTGCATCCATTTTCCTAAATAGGTTCTTAGCCCAATATTAAAGAGACGGGAATCATCATTATCCTTATTTTCGGCCATAAAATCTGGCGCAAAGGAATAGGAAAAGCTTAAACCTCTAAAAGCGACTTTTCCGCCGATCTTATTTTGTTTATTAGGGGTTAATGAAACCGTTTCATCGGTTAATCTGCTGGTTAATTCGAAAGAATTATAGGTATTAATGTAAAAAAGTCTCCCGGTGATCTTATCAGGAAACTTTTGTATATAATCTTGTTGCGGTAAAGTGTCAGTTTTGGTTTTTTCCTGCGCTTTACTTAAAGCAACTGAAAAAATAAAAATTAGTGCAATTACATGTTTTATACCCATGATCTCGGAGTTTTTAGAACCTCCAGAAGTTTTGCTTCGGGACTACCTTTTTCCGGGTGGTGATCATATACCCATTGAACATGTGGGGGTAGACTCATAAGGATACTTTCTATACGGCCATTTGTTTTAAGCCCGAATAATGTTCCTTTGTCATGAACCAGATTAAACTCCACGTAGCGACCTCGTCTTATTTCCTGCCAATTTCGGTTTTCTTGAGTATAAGATACATTTTTTCTTTTTTCTACAATTGGTACATAGGCCTGGAGGAAAGAGTCACCAATATCGGTAACAAAATCATACCAGTCTTCGATCTTCATGTGGCTGTCCCCTTTCAAATAATCGAAGAACAATCCTCCAATTCCACGGGCTTCGTCACGATGAGAGTTCCAGAAATATTCATCACATTTCTTTTTATATTCCGTATAAAGAGAGAACCCGTGCGGAGTACAGGCATTCTTAGATACCTGGTGAAAATGTTTGGCATCTTCTTCAAATAGGTAATAAGGAGTGAGATCCTGGCCACCTCCAAACCACTGGTCTATCACCGTACCATCCTTCTCATACATTTCAAAATACCTCCAGTTAGCATGAACCGTAGGTACCATTGGGTTTTTAGGGTGGAGTACCAGGCTTAGTCCACAAGCGAAAAAATCTACGTCTCCAACCTTGAAATACTGTTGCATGGCCGGGGCTAATGGTCCGTGAACCGCAGAAATATTAACCCCGCCTTTTTCGAAAACTGCCCCGTTTTCTATCACTCTTGTTCTTCCTCCGCCACCTTCTTTACGCTTCCAGATATCCTCCCGAAATTTGGCTTTCCCGTCGATCTCTTCAATTTTCGAAGTGATCTCATTTTGCAGTTTTTGAATGTAGCTATAGAACTTTTCCTTCATCATAAATTACTCCCTGTATTCTTTAACCGCGTCTACAAAAGCCTTGGCGTTATCTACCGGAATGTCTGGTAAAATACCATGCCCAAGGTTAGCGATATACCTGTCTTTTCCAAAAGCCTTGATCATATCGTTCACCATATATTTGATCTCCATGGGCTTGGAATATAGTCTGGCAGGATCAAAATTTCCCTGCAGGGTGATCTGTCCGCCACTTAAATATCTTGCATTCCTTGCCTCACAGGTCCAGTCCACTCCAAGCGCTGCAGCTCCAGATCTAGACATTTCATTTAGCGCGAACCAGCATCCTTTTCCGTAGGCGATCACAGGAACTTCATTTTTTAATGCGTCAATGATCTGTTGCATATATTTCCATGAGAATTCCTGGTAATCTTTTGGTTCCAGTAAACCTCCCCAGGAATCGAAAAGCTGAATGGCATCCACTCCGGCCTTCACTTTTTCCTTTAGATAGGCGATCGTAGTATCGGTGATCTTTTGTAGTAAGGTATGCGCTGCGATAGGCTCCATAAAGCAGAATCTCTTAGCCTTATCAAATGTTTTGGATCCCTGCCCCTGCACACAATAGCATAATATCGTCCATGGAGAACCAGCAAAGCCAATAAGTGGAACCTCATCATTAAGTTCCTGCTTTGTAAGTTTTATAGCGTCAAAAACGTAGCCGAGTTCTTCGTTCACATCTGGAACGATCACGTCATTAACCTTTTTGGCAGTATTAACGGGGTTTGGTAACCACGGTCCCACACCAGGTTTCATCTCTACCTCTATATTCATCGCCTGTGGAACAACCAGGATATCACTAAAAAGTATAGCTGCATCTGGCCCAATTTGCCTGATAGGCATTACGGTAATTTCTGTAGCAAGTTCCGGAGTTCTGCAACGAGTGAAGAAATCATATTTTTCTTTTAGCTTCATGAAATCCGGTAAATATCTACCGGCCTGTCTCATCATCCAAACTGGTGGACGTTCTACAGATTCTCCTTTTAGTGCTTTTAATAACAGGTCGTTCTTTATCATTTCCTGAGGTATTTTATTCGTTCTTTAATTCTGAGACCACTTTAACAATAACATTTTCAATCGCTGGTTTAGTGGCTGTTATTACCTTTTCGGTATGCTTTCTAGCTTCTGAAGCGGTGGTTTCCCCAATGCAAAAAGCAAAAGTATTAAGCTTATTTTCTCTGGTGAAACTTTGAACTCCGCTAGGGCTGTAAAAAAGGATTCCGTCAAATTCAGAATAAAATTTCTTCTTATTCAATTCCGTTTTGTAAACCTGGGTCTCGTTATATTTTATATCATTTTTCTTCAGTAATTCCGGAAGTTCATCTCTGCGTATATTCCCACTAAAAAAATGAAATTCTTTCTCTTTATGTTCCTGTATTATCTTTAGAGCTAACTCTTCTGATTTTTGAGCTGTTTCGATGACTTTATAACCGTTTCCCACAGCATAAGCAGAAGTTTTCTCTCCAACACAAAAGCAATCTTTGATTTTGATATTTTTATTTTCAACAGCTTTTATCGCATTTTTACTGGTGAAAATTGCATTTTGAATGCTCTTGTTTTCCAGGTTAAAATCAATGAACTTAATGCTAATTGCATCGTATTCTACAAGTCCTATTCCGCTATTCAGCAATAACTCTTTCTGATTTAAAGCCAGCTTTTTTGTGGAAAGGACGGTGGGCATGGATCAGTTTTTTAGAACCGACTTTATTTCGGTCATTAGATCCTTACCACCTTTGTTCAATATTTCCTGTGCGCAATCTCTACCTAAATTTTCCATATTCTGAACAGGACGAGTCATTTCTACATCGATCTTCTTTTGTCCATCCAGGCTGAATAGAGCTCCAATAAAATGAATATGATCGTCGTGTATACGTGCCAGTCCTCCAATTGGGGCGGTACAACCACCTTCAAGGACTTTCAGAAATTCTCTTTCTATATGTACGCAGGTCTCAGATTCTTTATGATTTAACAGCCTTAGTGCTTCCCGGCAATATTCATCATCTTCCATTGCTACAATAAGCATTGCACCCTGCGCGGGAGCAGGGATCATCCAGTTAAGGTCAATAAAATTTTCTGGTTTTATTTCGATCCTTTCCAGTCCGGCAGCAGCGAAAATTGCTCCGTTCCAGTCATTTTCATTAAGTTTTTTCATTCGCGTATTTACATTTCCGCGAAGGTCAACCACATTGTGTCCTGGATATTTATGAAGCCATTGTGCTTTTCTTCTAAGGCTTCCCGTGGCAATAGTGCCATTTTCAGCTTTTAGAAAATCTATGCCTTTATGAATAAGAATGTCCTTATTGCTTGCTCTTTTCATCACGGCACCTTCCACAATTCCTTTAGGAAGAGCAGTTGGCACGTCTTTCATGGAATGCACGGCTATATCTACCTCTCCTTTTATCATAGCGACATCAAGAGTTTTGGTGAATATCCCGGTTATTCCCATTTCGTATAATGGCTGATCCAGATTAAGATCTCCGGTAGATTTTACAGGAACTAATTCAGTTTTGTGACCTGTTCTTTCCAGAGCATTTTGAACGGTTTTGGCCTGCCAAAGCGCTAATTCGCTATCGCGGGTTCCAATTCTTATCGTTTTGCTCATTTTGTAACTTCTTCTAGCTGAAATACCTTTTGAATAAGTTCCAGGCTTTCATCGGTGGTTTCGCTGTCCTCTTTTAAATGATTGGCGAAATGCTTCATGATCTTTTGGATGATCCTGTTGCTTACGATCTCGGCCTGCTCATTATTGAAGTCAGATATTTTTTTACGCTGAAAATCGAGTTCGGCATCCTTCATCATTTTAAGCTTTGTTTTTAAAGCTTTGATGGTAGGCGCGAATTTTCTGGTTTCAAGCCATTTATTGAAATCTCCTTCAACCTCGGCAATTATTTTTTTGGCCTGCGGAATAAATTGCTTCCTTCTTTCCAGGGTCTCATCGGTCATTTGTGAAAGATGATCCAGATGTATCAGTTTCACATTTTCAAGTTCCTGAACGTCATCTGAAACATTCTTAGGTATAGAAAGCTCCAGGCTCAAAAGTTCCTTTTTTGGATATATAAGTTCCTTGGAAATCGTAGGATTATGTGCCCCGGTAGCGACAATAAGAATATCACTATTACGAATTTCTGCCTGTAGATCGGCATAATCCTTCACGATAAGGTTGAATTTCCCTGCGATCCTTTCGGCTTTATCCTTGGTGCGGTTAATCAGGGTAATATGATTATTTCCAGTATGTTTTACCAGGTTCTCACAGGTATTCCTTCCAATTTTCCCGGTTCCAAAAAGAAGAATATTCTTTTCAGAAATATTCTCAATATTATTAAGGATATACTGTACTGAAGCAAAAGAGACTGAAGTTGCTCCACTGGAGATTTCCGTCTCGTTCTTAATACGCTTACTAGCCTGGATTACGGCATTTACCAAACGCTCGAAAAATGCATTTACAAGCCCTAATTTTTTTGACCTTACAAAAGCAACCTTCAGCTGACTTATAATTTCAAAATCTCCAAGAATCTGGCTATCAAGGCCGGTTCCTACTTTGAAAATATGAGAAATCGCCTGCTTGTTCTTATAAACGTAGGCAACCTTTTCGAATTCCTCAACAGTACCGTGAGTATGTTCGCAAAGTAATTTTATAAGCTGAAACGGGTGTTGTGCGAACCCGTAAATTTCGGTTCGGTTACAGGTGGAAGTAACTAATATACCATCAATACCTTCATCCCTGGCCTGTTCCAGGAGCCTCTGCTTGGATTCTTCGGTAAGGCTAAAATGGCCTCTTATCTCAGCATCAGCCTTCTTGTAGCTTAATCCTATAGTATAAAAGTGTTTTCCTGTAGAAATGTGATAATCTTCCATGTATCTGTTTAGGTGGACACGGGAGCAAAATTAATATAAGGTTAATTCAAAAAGTAACGCTGGAGGCACTAAATGTATCGATAGATGATAATTATCATGAAATTAGGACTGAAATATTGAAAATGCCCTACTTTTGTAGTAATGATAGTGGGTTTAAAGCGATTAGTTTAGATTGATTCTAAATAAATAAAAAACAGATCCTATGGAAGATCACTTAAAAAATAACGCTGTAAGTATCTCTGAGGAGATTAGGATAGAGGATGGTTTTTTCATTCTTAAGTTTCAGAATGATACCGGCGATACTCAATTGATGACAAGAGATATAGACAATAGTTTTATCCAGTTCCATTTTAATGTAAAGGGGAATAGTAAGTTTCTTTTTAACGATGGCAACTATGAGTTGCCTCTACAGGAAGAAAACTCATTATTGTTATATAACCCGCAAAGGGACCTGCCTTTAAACGTTTCTTTGGAACCTGAATCCTGGTTAATATCATTAGTGATCTCGATTAAAAAGTTCCACGCTCTTTTTTCACAGGAGGCCGATTATATTACTTTTTTAAGTTCAGACAATAAGGACAAAAAGTATTATAAGGATGCTCCAATTACTCCTTCTATGGCAGTGGTTTTAAATCAGGTAATGAATTTTAATCTAACGCCTAGTATTAAAAATCTGTATTTTAAAGCTAAGGCATTTGAATTATTAAGCCTGTATTTTAACAAGGCTGAAAATCCCGATCTGGAACAATGTCCGTTTTTAAGTGACGAGGAAAATATTAAAAAGATCAGAAGAGCTAAAGATATAGT